>JAOUFZ010000056.1 GCA_029857995.1 Dehalococcoidia bacterium | reverse complement strand
TGGCAAGCGGAGATATGTCGCTTATCGGGTTATGCCTAAGATACAGCGATGTCAGGCTGGTGCAGTACTCCAGCCCGGTGAGGTCGAAAAAGGTTTTTGTTTCAGCCGAAAATTCTGTAAGCTCTTTAAGGTCAGATTCTTGGATATCACCAATCGGTTTATCTATTGCCTCGCGAATGGCAGCTTCAAGATTCGGGTCGGGGAAGATGATTACCGGGTCACCATCTGCCTGAACAAGACCCGGTGTCCCTGCCATTGTAAGCAGTCCCATAGTCAGCATCAATGCCATCACCGTCCACAAGCATATCCATGCCCTTAACTTACTCATCCCCGTCCTCCTTCAATAAATTAGAGGCTGTCCGATTTTGCCCACGTTTGATGTCAGCTTCGACCTTCATATTCAGAAAGATCCCCCAAGTCTTGTCGTAACAGTTTAGTTTTACCACAATCTCTGGCTTACAATATAATAAGCTACCTTTGTTAAAATCCTGTTAATTTAAGCATATGTCATAATCTTCTAAGTGATTATATCCCACATTGCTATGCTTCCCTTGGCGGTAAGTAAACAAAAAACTGGCAACTCTATTTTCCCACGGGGATTGGTCAGCCAGGCAACTACAAAAATTTGGAGTTTGTATCAGAGGCGAATTTGAGCTAGAATACGGGACGCCATGTGTTTAGCAGTGCCGGTGAAAATTGTCTCTATAGACGGAGATGAAGCCGAAACAGAAATCGCCGGGGTCAGGCGTCGAGTTAGCATCGTCTTTACCCCAGAGGCCAAGGTCGGGGACTACGTATTGCTGCATACGGGATATGCCATAGGCGTTGTGGATGAAGCTGAAGCCGAGGAGACCCTGAAGCTCCTGGAAGAGATAGCAAGTCTAAGTGAAGTTCATTGACGAGTATCAAGACAGTAAGCTAGCCCAGGGGCTAGCACGCAGAATTGCCCAGCACTCCACCAGAACTGTAAGACTAATGGAATTTTGCGGTGGGCATACGCATGCCATACTGCGATATGGAATTCGCCAGTTAGTTCCCAAGACGGTGGAAATGAGGTCGGGGCCGGGCTGCCCTGTCTGTGTTACCGCCACCGCTGATCTGGACAAAGCCATCGCCCTGGCACACCTGCCCGACGTTATCATCACCACTTTTGGGGACATGATAAGAGTTCCCGGCAGCTATTCGAGCTTACAACAGGCAAAGGCTGAGGGAGCAGATGTCCGAATAGTGTATTCCACCATAGATGCCGTGGCGATAGCCAAAGCTAACCCTGGCAAATCGGTCATCTTCATCGCCATCGGCTTTGAGACCACGGCTCCCACTATAGCCGCTTCCATACTCAAGGCACAGCAAGAGAGAATACAAAACTTCTATGTTCTATCCCTCAACAAGCTGACTCCGCCGGTGATGAAAGCGTTGCTCGACTCAGGCGAGGTCAAGATAGATGGCATTGTCTGTCCCGGACATGTCAGTGTTATAATTGGCTCTCATCCCTATGAGTTTATCCCACGGGATTACGGGGTGGCCTGCGTCATCTCGGGATTTGAACCACTGGATATTCTGTTGTGCATAGATAAACTGGTGGAACAGATTGAGAAGCGTGAGCCTAAGGTGGAGATAGCCTACCCCCGGGGAGTGAAGCCCGAGGGCAATAGAAAAGCCCGGCAACTGATGGAAGAGGTATTTGAGATTGGCGAAGCTAACTGGCGGGGCATTGGCATTGTCCCCAAGAGTGGCCTAAAAATTAGAAAGGAATACGAGCAATTCGACGCCGATAAGGCTTTTTCAATGACCCTGAAACCTTCAAAAGAGCCAAAGGGGTGCCGGTGCGGGGATGTAATCCGCGGGGCAGCGACACCGCTGGACTGCAAGCTCTTTAGAAAGGTCTGCACTCCGGAAAGCCCTGTCGGTCCCTGCATGGTCTCCAGTGAAGGCGCCTGCGCCGCCTACTATCAATATGGGGCTGCTGAGGATTTATAGGGTTCTTGGGGCAGATATAGAGTAAGCCAATGGATGACACCATTCTTTTAGCTCATGGCAGCGGTGGCAAGTTGAGCCACGAGCTGGTGGAGAAAAGGTTCCTGCCCTTCCTGGCTAATCCGGCGTTGAATAAACTGGATGACTCAGCTATTTTCGAAGCCAGTGGGCGGCTGGCTTTCACCACTGATGGCTACGTAGTGAATCCCATCTTTTTCCCAGGCGGCGATATCGGCAAGCTAGCCGTTTGCGGCACGGTGAACGACTTAGCTATGAATGGAGCCAAGCCTCTATATCTCAGTCTCTCGGCAATCATAGAAGAGGGTTTTCTCCTAAGTGAACTTGAACGGATAGTGCAGTCAATAAAGAAAGCCGCTGAAGAAGCCGGGGTAAGTATCATCACCGGGGACACCAAGGTGGTAAACCGAGGGCAAGCCGACAAATTGTTTATCACTACCTCGGGAGTAGGGATAGTCCCTCCCGGAGTTGATATCTCCGGAGCTAACGCCAGAGCCGGGGATAAGGTCCTATTGAGTGGCACTATTGGCGACCATGGTATGGCTATAATGAGCAAGCGCGAAGGATTGAAGTTCTCCATGACTTTGAAGAGCGACTGCGCTCCATTGAATAAATTGGTGGCTCAGATGCTGGAGGTCTCATCCAGGATTCATTGTCTCCGCGACCCTACCAGAGGTGGGCTAGCCACCACGCTCAACGAACTGGCCCGCCAATCGAAGGTCGGCATTGTAATAGAAGAAGCCAAGATACCGGTGAAGGAAGAGGTTAAGGCTGCCTGCGAGCTCCTGGGACTGGACCCTATTTATGTGGCCAACGAGGGCAAGCTGGCAGCTATAGTTGACCCCGCTGATGCCAATAAGATTCTGGCCCGAATGAGGAAAAACATCTATGGCAGAGATGCGTCAATCATCGGTGAGGTGACCGACAAGCACCCGGGAAAGGTCGTAATGAGGACAAAGCTCGGCCCCTCCCGTATCGTGGATATGCTATCCGGGGAATTGCTGCCCCGTATCTGCTAGATAGTTTGACAGTCAGAATTCCCCAGTGCTAGACTTCGTTCACCTGTGAAGCGTATTGGCATTCTGTATCACCCTCTACGTGAGAAAGCCCGAGACTTAAGCCAGAGACTGGAAGAGTTCTTGTCCTCTAGGGGCGTCTCTTCGTGGCGGTGCTCGGCGTGGGACGAGGATAAAGCTAAACCACAGGTGGCGGGCACGGAGCTAATTCTCAGTATTGGCGGAGATGGCACTATCCTCCATTCTGCCCGAATCGTAGCTTCCTTGTCGGTGCCCATTTTAGGCATAAACCTGGGCAGGCTGGGATTCATTACCGAGATAGATGGCGACGAAGTCTTGTCTCATTTGCCCGGTTTGCTCAAGGGGAAAGGATGGATTGAGGAAAGGGCCATGCTCGAGGCCCAGGTTGCAGATAAGACCTTTCATGCTTTGAATGATATAGTGCTGCACAGTGTGGCGGTTCGCCTGGTTAACATAGAAGCCAAAATTGATGGCACGGTATTAACCACTTACCGGGCCGATGGCGTGATTGTCGCCACTGCTACAGGGAGCACAAGCTACTCACTGGCATCTGGCGGACCAATTCTTCATCCTCAATCCAAGGAGATTGTCCTCCAGCCAATATCGTGCCACCTGGGATTGAGTCATGCCCTGGTACTGCCTCCGCAGAGCACAGTCGATTTGAAGGTTGCCCGCAGAGAAAAGGTCTTACTTAGCATTGATGGACAAGTTGAATTGCCGTTATCCGACGGGCAAACTGTCAGAGTGAAGCTCAGCCCTCACACAGCTCGCTTCTTGAGAATTCACGAGCCAACCTATTTCTATGGTTCACTGTGGCAGAAACTGGGAGGAAGAAGAAATGGAAGCTGATATAAAGGTTGCTAGGGCAAGGGTGGGCGATGCTAACTCCGTGCACCGGCTGATCAGCCGTTTTGCCGATAAGGGAGAGGTGCTGCCTCGCGCCCTATCTGAGATATATGATGGCATTAGAGACTACTTCGTGGTCAGGAAGGGAGGTCGGGTTATCGCTTGCGCGGCATTGCACGTCACCTGGGTTGATTTAGCGGAAATCAGGTCTCTGGCTGTAGATGAACAGGAGCAGAACCACAGACTTGGCTCCTTGCTGGTCCGGGCCTGTCTCGACGAGGCCAAGGAACTGGGGATACCCAAGGTTTTTTGCCTCGTTCGCAAGCCTGCCTTCTTTGAGAAACACGGCTTCCAATTAATCGACAAAAAAGAGCTGCCCCAGAAGGTATGGGCGGAATGCTATCGCTGCCCCAAGTTTCCCGACTGCGATGAGGTAGCTCTCATGCGCCAACTTTAATGCGGGGCAGGCAAAGCAACGCTATTTTAGCGAAATAGCAAGAGTATGTTGAAACCGGAAAAGAAGCTAGCTACCCAACAGATTTATCACGGGCGCGCGGTAAATATTCGCGTGGATACCGTAGAGAAAGCCAGCGGCACAAAGACCACCAGAGAAGTGGTGGAGCACAGCGATTGCATAGCTGTAGTGGCCCTTGATGAACAAGGTAATATCATCCTGGTTCGCCAGTTCCGCCACGCCGTGGACAAATTTCTTCTGGAAATACCGGCTGGTGGCATTGACCCCGGTGAAGAGCCCATTGACTCTGCGCGCCGCGAATTACAGGAGGAGATTGGCTATTTCCCCCGGAAGATAGACAAGTTGGGGGGCTTCTATGCCACTCCGGGCTATGGTACGGAGTACCTCCATTGCTTTGTGGCTACCGACCTTGTGCCCGCTCGTCTAGTGGCTGAGGATACCAACGATATCGAGTTGGACCGCGTTTCACCAGATGAGATACCGCGACTCATTGTCTCGGGCGAAATCTGTGATGCCAAAAGCATAGCTGCCCTGCTTATGTTCCTCTTTATATGGCGAAATTGGCGATAACGGCTTGCCCCAGGGAAATGCCACCGTCATTACAGGGCACTTGCCTGTGGGTAAAAACCTGGAAGCCGCTGCTTTCCAGTAAGCTGATCGATTTCTTCAACAGCAAGCGATTCTGGAATACGCCGCCACTTAAAGCGACTTGAATGATGCCGGTTTCATCGGCTATCGATTGACACGTTTCGTTTATCATCTGAGCTACGGTATTATGAAATTTGACTGATATCCTCCCCTTTGAAACACCCTGACGCAAGTCTTCTATCACGGCTGAGAGTAAGTCCTTCAGTCGCACGATTCTTATTCCCTCGTCTTCTACTATGCGGTATGGGTAGTGTTCCTGAGCATGAGAGATTGCCTTGTCGCTTACGTTCATCGCAATGACACCGGAGTAAGCTGCCATCTCCAGCTCCACCGCCGCCTGTCCTTCGTAATCTATTTCGCCCCTTATGCCCAGCAGTGCTGATACAGCATCAAAAAGCCGTCCCATGCTTGAGCTCAGCGGTGAATTTATCTTTCTTGCTATCTGGCGCTTGATAATCTCTCTTTCCATGTCGTCAGCTTCTCTCATAACAGGCAAATCGCGGCTGAGGGCATTTTCTCCTAATAGAGTGAGAATATAGCCAATCGCAGTGCGACGCGGTCTTTTTATAGCTGCGGCTCCTCCGGGCAAAGGCAGGTACTCCAGATGTCCTGCCCTGCGAAAACTGCGGTAGTCGGCGACCAGGAATTCCCCACCCCAGATGTTTCCATCGGCACCCATCCCTGTGCCATCGAAGGCCACGCCGATAACCGGGGACTCCAGTCCATTATCAGCCATGCAACTGGCGATATGGGCATGGTGGTGTTGCACAGGAATGAGCTTCATACCGGACTCGCCCAACTCCCGGGCATACTTGGTGGCCAGATAATCAGGGTGGAGGTCATGGGCAATGATTTCAGGCTCTATATGAAAAAGCCTTTTATACAGAGATAAGGTGCTTTGAAAGTGTTCCAGGGTTTCCATATTCTCCATATCGCCGATATGCTGTGATAAGAAGGCGTAGTTATCTTTGGTCAGGCAGAATGTATTTTTCTCCTCCGCGCCGCAGCCAAGCACCTGTCTGGTTTTGAACGGCAGGCGGATCGGATAGGGAGCGTAGCTACGCGCCCGCCTTACAAGCTGGCCCGTGCCCCTTTCTACTATGGCCACGCTGTCATCATAGCGGGAATAGATATCCCGATTATGAATGAGAAAATAATCGACAATACCGGAAAGCCTCCTCAACGCTTCATCATTGTCTCGGGCAATGGGCTCCTCACTGAGATTGCCGCTGGTCATTACCAAAGGCCGACCCGTGTCCCCAAGCAGTATGTGGTGAAGCGGTGTATATGGCAGCATAATTCCCAAGAACCATAAATCTGGCGCTACTTCTCGAGACACAGATGAGCCTTCTCTCCGGATCATAAGCACGATGGGGCTTTGAGGTGAGGTAAGCAATTTTTCCTCTTCTGGCAAGACGTAGCAGTGTATCTTGGCGTCGGCGACAGTAGCCACCATTATGGCAAAGGGCTTTGAAGAGCGCCTTTTCCTCTGCCGCAATGTTTTAACTGCGGTACTGTTAGTGGCATCGCAAGCTATGAGAAACCCCCCCAGGCCCTTGACGGCCACGATTTTCCCTTCTTTAAGTAGCTGACTGGCAACGGCTACAGGGTCTGACGTGTTCACCAAATTACCTTGGCTGTCAACTAACTGGACCTGGGGACCGCATTTCGGGCAGGCGTTTGGCTGAGCATGGAAGCGGCGGTCCAGAGGATTGCCATATTCCGCCTGACACTGGGTGCACATCTGGAAGTAACGCATGGTTGTTTTGGGGCGGTCATAGGGCATGCCTTCAATTATGGTAAAGCGTGGGCCGCAATTGGTGCAGTTGGTAAAGGGATAGCGGTAGCGGCGATCTTCAGGATTTAGTAACTCAGCAAGACAAGCTGGGCAGGTAGCCACATCTGCGGAAATAAGCTGGTATTTCCCTTCCTCAGCCTGACTCTGTCGAATTTCAAAACTTCTGTAACCGACAGGGCGATGATACTCAACAGCTATGTTCTGGATGTGAGCCAGCGGTGGGGCGTTGGTCTCAAGTTCGCGCTCAAACTGCTTGATAGCTTCTGCTTCACCCTCTACCTCAATCTTGACATCTTCCGAAGTGTTGTAAACCCAGCCCTTAAGACTGTGTTTAACAGCCAGTCCGTAAACGAAAGGCCGGAAGCCGACGCCTTGAACAATGCCCCGGACGCTAATAGAAGCGGATTTGAGGGATTGCTTTGCTGTTTTTGACATACACTATCCGACGAGAACCTTACGATTCTCGTGGCGATCCCGTCTAATTCAAAATCAGAACTCGCCCGCGGTTAGTTTATAAGACGATTCCTAAGGAATGCAATATTCAGTTAAATCTATACCAACACGCCCTCGATTTCGGCCATAATTTCTTCGTTAGTGAAGTGTTCAGGGACAATTGCTGCGCTGGGGCAAGCAGCGGCACACACGCCGCATCGTTTGCACCTGGGGTCATTTATAACTGCTACAGCCCTATCCCCAGATTTCTCTAATTTGATGGCGTCGTAGCTGCACAGCAGAACACAGACCCCACATCCGCTACATCTCTCCTGATTGACTTCAATTGCTGGTATCTCAGTCTGAAGCTCCAGCATCACACATGCTTTACAACTCTTACAGGGGCCGCAGTATAGACATCTCCCAGCCTCTTCCACCGCCCCCTTCAGGGTGAATCCCTTCTCAAATGGTTTGAAGTTTATCCTGTCTTTGGCTGACACCCATTTAAGCTCAGGTTGGGGCTTGTACTTTGCAGCCCTGGGAATAGCTGCTTCCTCATACTCCTTCTCTCTTCCTTTCTTAAGGTCTTCGCCTCTAAGGTAGCGGTCTATAGACTCGGCAGCTATAATCCCTTCCCGCATTGCGTCTGACGCATAGCCGATTCGCCTGACATCGCCTCCGATGAAAATACCTTCTTTGCGATTGCTCATCAGAGTCAGTGGGTCGACGTCAATCCTGTCTCTTTCATCCAGTAGACCCACTTGTCGAAAGGGTGTCCTCGGCCAAGTTTGCCCGATGGTGATAAGTAGCACATCGCCCTCAAGATATATCACGTCACTCCGGTCGAACTTGGGATTGAATCCTCTGTATCCCATCTCGTTGTAGACCGATGTGCACCGAGGGCACTCTATCTTCCGAAATTTGCCATCCTCGCCAATTATCTCTTGCACACCGCGTGAATAGACGATCTCGATTCCTTCACCAGTGGCGCCCTCAATTTCTTCAACATCAGCCGGTATCCCATCTTTCGAAGACTTATCCTCATTCTCGAGGCAAGCCAGGGTCACTTTTCCGCCAAGTCGTCGGGCGGTTCTTGCTGTATCAAACGCTACATTACCGCCTCCAATTACTATCACCCTTTTGCCTTCAAAGAGCCGGGGACGAACCTTCCCTTGGTTGACATCAGAGAGGAGGTTCAAACCAAACATGACTCCTTCCAGGTCTGCGCCCGCCACAAGTTTTCCTTCAAATCTAAGGCGTCTTGGAAAGGGGGTGCCGGTAGCAATAAATATGGCCTGGTAACCTTCTTTTCTGAGTTCATCCATCATTTTCTTCCAATCACCCATTCTGGGCTCGAATTTGACATCTTTGACATCTATACGAGCAATCCTTACCAGACTATCCACAGTATCATCCAATATATTTTTAGGAAGGCGATATTGAGGAATTAGTCTCAGAGCGCCCCCCAAATCGGAACACTTCTCCACCATAGCGACCCGGTAGTCCTTCTTGCTCAGTGTATAAGCACACATCAGGCTTGCCGGTCCTCCTCCGATCACCGCCACCTTTTCCTTGGTGAGAGGAGGGTGGGAGGGTTTTGTTTTCAGATAGGGCAGATAATGCTCAGCGATAAATCGCAAAAGCAATCTTCTTCTCACTGCCCCGGTTTGGTCTTCATAATTGCACTCTTTTTCACAAAGCCCACAAATATAGCCGCAGACGATTGGAAAGAGGGGGTTCTGGTCATAGACTTCGTCGCCTATCTTCAATATCTGGCTGAAGGCCTCTTTTTCATCCTGCGGAAGACACGAAATCATGACATGATTGCGTTGAATATCGATCTTAAGAGGACACCGAACTTGACAGGGCGGTAAATACGCCTTACCACTGGTTGCATCGACTACTTCCTCAACCCGTGAAGCGACCTTATCTATCTCTTCCGTCAT
>JAOUFZ010000055.1 GCA_029857995.1 Dehalococcoidia bacterium | reverse complement strand
TCCGTGGCGGGTGAACAGACGGCGCACATCCTGAACAGTGCGATTGCGGTTATCGGTCAGAGTTTCCACCAAAACCGCTATCCCGCTCGGCCCATAGCCTTCGAATGTCACTTCAACTAAGGCTGCTCCCCCGGCTTCACCGCTACCCCTCTTTATGGCCCTCTCTATATTATCCGAAGGCATGTTGTTATCGCGGGCTTTCTGTACTGCTAAACGTAACTGGAAATTACTATCTGAATTAGCTCCACCTTGCCGCACTGCAACTATGATTTCTCGAGCAAGCTTGGTAAATACCTGCCCGCGCCTGGCATCAGCTACTCCCTTCTGCCGCTTAATATTTGCCCACTTAGAGTGTCCTGACATCGCTATCCTTTATACCATTTTACCACTGCAACTCCCGAAAGGTAAAGCAAATATACTAGTTTGAGAAGGACGGGTGTTTATCGTTATTATGTACGGCAGAGTATTAGCGGGGAATACATCGAGAGCAAAATTTCGCCCACGCCTTATGTCATGAAATAATCCGACCGTATGTTCCATGCATTGGGAAAAGAAGGATTAACTACCCTGGAGGTCTTCTATAACGGGTAGGAAGACAATTTCAAGTTTGATATGATAACGGGCGCGGGTAATAACCAGATTGGAGTCGCCAGTCAAGAAGGGGAGACAGAAATAGCCAGACAGTTGGTCAGGCCAGGTATTCCCTTCGTCGTCGAATGGGCGTATAATGTCGCCTAATCTTCCGCTGTCTCGGTAAAGCATATATTTGGGGAGAGCATCTTTCGCCAGAATAAAGCCCCGGATAGAGTCAATCTGCCCAGATAATCTGTGCAAGCTGCTTGCTGAAGCGAGGAGAGCGAATAAAACACCAGCAGAGCTGATACGTAGCGAAGGTGAAGATGCTATCTATTTAGTAGTTTCCTTTGGTGAGTCTTGCGTAAAGGAGGTACAGATGTAAGTTAATGATCGTAGCTTTCATAGTGATAAACACTGAAAGGAGGGCTTGGACTCAATGAAGAATAAGAGAATCTTAAAGCTAGTTGGCAGTGTTTGTATGGTGGTTGCACTGGCCCTAACGTTAGTACTTGTAAGTGGCTGCACAGCACCGTACGAGGAAGAGGAAGGGCCGCTTAGCATTGGCATATTTCAGATAATTAGCCACCCTGCTCTGGATAGTGCGCGTGAAGGCTTCAAGGACGCCTTCAAGGCTGGCCTGGAAGATGAGGGCCTCAGTGAAACTGACGTCGTGTTTGTCGAAAGGAACGCTGCGGGTAGTATGGACAATGTTTACACTATCGCCGATTATTTTGTTTCGCTGGGAGTGGACCTGATATGTGCCATAGCCACGCCGTGCGTTATCGCAGCAACGACCGCCGTTGAGGGAACCGACATACCTGTGGTCTTTAATTCGGTTACCAATCCGGCGGATGCAGGGATTGACGACTGGGATGAGCCGGGCGGCCAGGTGACCGGGGTCAGTGATATGGCCCCCGTTGAACCTCAGATACAATTGATTCTAGACGTCTTGGAACCGAATGGCCTCACACTTGACAAACTGGGCGTAGTGTACAATGCTGGCGAACCGAACTCAGTGTACCAGGTGGACGTACAGCTTGCCGACGCGATAACGGCTCTTGGTCTGGCTGTCGACGTGGTTAAGGCTACGGTAAGCACTGGTGCGGATGTTCCCGCTGCAGCACAGACAGTTGTGGACGCTGGGGTGGATGCTATATGGGTCCCAACTGACAATACCGTCGTGGCTGGTATTGAGGCATTGGTAGGACCTTGCGAGGACAATGACATACCTCTTTTTGCCGCCGACGTGGCTACAGTTGAGAGAGGAGCACTTGGGTGCTGGGGCATGGACTACTACGATGTCGGCTATTCAAGTGGTGAGATAGCAGTTGACATACTGCTGAAGGGTGCAAATCCAGCTACAATTCCAATTGAAACAGCACCAGCGAATCTCCTTTACCTGTACCCCGATGAGGCGGAAAGGCAAGGTGTGACTATCCCTGAGGATCTTTTGGATCAAGCAACTGAAATAATTGAAGATGAAGACTAAGGCTCTCGCCATCCGGTTGCTGCGCTAGCGATGATGGTCAGCAGCCGGATGGCGATATCAGGGTAACCGAGACGCTACGATCGAAAGGTTTGTGATTGTTAGAACCTACAGTTGTCGGTCATTTGCTGGGCTTCTCCGCATATGAGGGGCTGGTATATGGGTTTCTAGCCTTAGGTGTGTATCTTACCTTCCGTGTGCTTGCTTTTCCCGACCTTACCGTGGACGGGAGCTTTGTTCTGGGGGCGGCTGTTGTGGCTGTGCTTATCATAGACGGTGTGAATCCATTCTTGGCAACACTGGCTGCCCTCGGAGCAGGCTTATGTGCCGGTCTGGTAACATCGTTGCTCAACACTAAGTTGAGGATACCAGCCCTGCTGGCTAGCATCCTTGTGATGGTTGCCCTGTACTCCATAAATCTGCGGATTATGGGGCGACCCAATCTTCCACTTCTTCGGGAGGTAACCATCTTTTCTCTAGCCTCTCAATTGCCAGGACTGGAAACTCGTCTCGTATATCAGCTTGTGGGCGCCGCAGTGCTGGCGGTTATTGTTTTCCTCATCTTAAACTGGTTCCTGCGCACTGAGATCGGGCTGGCCTTGCGAGCCACGGGCGACAATGAGCAGATGGTGCGTGGGGCCGGAGTAGACACTGACAAGACTACCATACTCGGGGTGTCCACTGCTAATGGACTTGTTGCCCTTTCCGGCGGAGTAGTAGCTCAAGCACAAGGCTTTGTTGATGTCAACATGGGGATAGGAATGATCATAATGGGCTTAGCCGCAGTGATAATCGGCGAAGCACTATTTCGACCCAAGGGTGTGGCCAGGCTTTTGCTGGCAGTGCTGGCTGGCACTTTTGTCTACCGGCTGGTCATAAGTGTTGCTCTCAGGTTAGGTATGGCTCCTGGTGATTTGAAGCTGATTACAGCAGCATTGGTGATTATAGCCCTAGCGGTTCCATACCTGCAGAAGAAGATACGGCGGGAGTGGCTGCCGCCGGCGCCAAGATGGTAAAAGGATCATTGTGATGAGTGAGAATAAGAATCTGCTCAAGCTCAGGAGAATAAGCAAGGTATTCTCTAAAGGCACTGTGGACCAGGTTAGAGCGCTGGATAAAATTAACCTGGACATCAACAGCGGGGACTACATCGCCGTCATTGGCAGCAACGGAGCTGGAAAAACTACTTTGCTTAATGTCATTGCTGGCGTGTATCCGCCGGAGAATGGTGGCAAGATTTTTGTCAATGACCGCGACGTTACCGGACTCAGTGAATACAGACGCGCTCATTATGTCGGCCGGGTCTATCAAGACCCTCACGTAGGCACTGCCGCTAAGATGACCATAGAAGAGAACATGGCCATGGCTTTGTTGCGGGGGCAGCCCAGAGGATTACGAGCTGCCAGTAACAAACAGCGCAGAGATCTGTTCCATGGGGCTCTGGTTCCCCTGGGACTGGGGCTGGAGAATAGACTTGCCGCTCTGGTAGGTACGCTTTCAGGTGGTCAAAGACAGGCGCTGGCACTGGTAATGGCTACTTTGAGCAAACCGGCAATATTACTACTTGACGAACATATAGCCACGCTGGACCCCAGGACAGCCCAGATAGTACTTGATTTAACGGATATGGTCGTAACACGGGAGAAGATGACTGCACTTATGGTTACTCACAATATGGAATTGGCTCTTCGCCATGGTAATCGTCTGATAATGATGCATAAAGGTAGAATAGTGGTTGATATGAACCAGCAGCGGAAGGCTGATCTCACCATCCATGACCTCGTCGTTGCTTTCGAACGGGCCAGCGGAGAGGAATTCGTTGATGATAACGTTCTGCTTCGCCCTGGCAACGTCGTCGGTACTTCAGATTTATAATTAGGCGAACCAACGAGGTGTTCTCGCTCCATGAGCAGATTTAACTATAAACTTGTGACAGGCGATGTTGAGTTACGTGAGGCCCTAGAGGTGAGGAGGCAGGTGTTTGTCCGGGGCCAAGGCATCTCAGAGGACCTCGTGTTCGACGCGCACAATAGAGAAGCGCTGCATGTGGTGGCCAAAGACGGAGAGAGAGTTATCGGTAGTGCCAGAGTTCAATTCTTGGCGAACAATCAAGCCAAGCTGGAGAGAATGGCTATCTTAAAACGTTACCGCCGCAAAGGCATCGGCAGGCAAATCCTTCTGTTTTTGGATGCAGTATTGAAGTGTAAACAAGTGCAACAAGTAATTATCCACGCCCAACTCGAAGTTATTCCATTCTACAAGTCTTGCGGCTTTGATCAGGTGGGCCTGCCTTTTCAGGAGGCTGGCATCAAGCACATAGAGATGCGCAGACAACTTTGACGCCGTTTGCCGACTGATCCTGGCAATGGAACAAGCCGCTTGATGGATCAGGCAACTACGAGAATTTGGAGCCTATCTTCTTTAGCCCTTCTGTATAAGGTGCCCTTATTATGCCTTTTTCGGTGATTATGGCAGTTATGTAACCATGAGGAGTGATATCGAAGGCAGGATTGGCTGCTCTTACACCTTCGGGAGCAACGGGTATCCCATGGATATGAGTCACCTCCTCAGGGCTTCGCTCTTCAATTGGGATTTGGTAACCACTGGACAGGGAGAGGTCAACGGTGGTGGTCGGGGCGGCAACATAGAATGGGATACCATGGGCATTGGCAAGTATCGCCAAAGTATAGGTGCCAATCTTGTTGGCAGTATAGCCATTGGCGGCAATCCTATCAGCACCAACAATGACGCAGTCAATCTCTCCCCGTTTCATAAAATAGCCAGCCATGAAATCGGTAATCAAAGTTACAGGTATGCCCTCCTGGATTAGCTCCCAGGTAGTAAGCCGGGCTCCCTGGAGAAGGGGACGAGTTTCCGTTGCAAAGACGCTTAGTTTCTTACCCTGTTCTTTGGCAGCTTTGATGACACCCAGAGC
This sequence comes from Dehalococcoidia bacterium, assembly GCA_029857995.1. GTDB lineage: Bacteria > Chloroflexota > Dehalococcoidia > GIF9 > AB-539-J10 > RBG-13-51-36. Next base: position 4,192 of record JAOUFZ010000055.1, on the reverse strand, counting down.
AGTGCCATACCCGGCGGTAGCTAGAGCACCGGCATTACAGTGAGTAAGCACAGTAAAACCATCTTGGATAAGCTCGGCTCCTAGCTGGCTGAGCTTCTCGGTTGCGGTTACTTCTTCCTGATGAATCCGCTTTGCTTCATTGGTAAGCGACTTTTTGATTTCAGCAATGCCATCTCCCTTGGCAGCTTTCTTCATCCTGTTGATAGCTTGAAAGAGGTTGACCGCCGTGGGTCTGGAGCCAGCAAAAGTCTGCATGATCTGATTCAACTGAGCGAGAAAATCATCCTTGTTGGCTGTCTTAATACCCGATGCGCCCAGAGCTATACCGTAGGCAGCAGCCACCCCGATGGCTGGCGCCCCGCGAACCCTCATTTCCTTAATGGCGACAACTACATCGCGGTAATTATCCAAGTTGACGAAGATTTGCTCCTCAGGAAGCCTGCTCTGGTCCAGTATCCTTAGCCTGCCATCAAACCATTCTACTGCTTTGACCATAGTTGCCGTTAGTATAATCCAAAGGGCGAAAACAAAGGAAGTTTCAAATGAGTGTTTGGTGACACCTTTTCGTATTTCTGAGCCCTTCGTTTCTTGCCACTTTGACCCTGAGCGAAGTGAAGGGGAAGAATCTAACCCCTCTCAGGGTGACAGGACAGATAGCCCTAGCGGAGCCGAAATTTGATAACGCGAAGGAATAATGTTATCTTTATTAAATTCACCCATCTGGGAGGCAAAGATGGCCAAGATCTATTTCATCGATGTTACCAATCGCGATGGCGTCCAGACCGCACGCCTCGGTCTATCCAAGCTGGAAAAGACCATGATAAACATATACCTCAACGAAATGGGCGTCTTCCAATCCGAATTTGGTTTCCCTACGACCAGACACGAATCATTCTACCTTCAGGCAAACCTGGAGTTGGCCGAGATGGGCGTCCTAAAACCCATCCGATTAGGTGGGTGGATAAGGGCAGTTGTGGCTGATGTGGAAAAGACTTTCAAGCTTGTCCCGAAAATTAAGCACCTTAATCTCTCTATTTCCACATCGGACCAAATGATTCAAGGCAAATTTCAGGGTGCCAAGAGCCGGCAAGATATCGTAAGCATCATGGTCGATGCTGTCGAAGCAGCACGCGCTCACGGAACCGAAAGCATAGGAGTAAATGCCGAGGATGCCTCGCGAACTGAAATAGATTTCTTGGTCAGATTCGGCTTGGCAGCCAAGGAACATGGGGCTCAACGTCTTAGATATTGCGATACCTTGGGCTATGACAACCCGTTCACTATTTACGAGAGCACCAAAACGCTGGCGGGGAATGTCGGAATACCTATCGAGCTCCACTGTCATGGCGACCTGGGAATGGCTGTGGCTAACTCCCTTGCCGGGGCTAAAGGAGCTATAGACGGTGGCCAAGATGCTTACATCAACACCACAGTCAATGGAATCGGAGAAAGGGCCGGCAATGCCGACCTTGTCGCCACCGCTCTAGCTATCACCAAATCCAAGGGACTCGCAGGAAGATATCAACTGGAAAAGCCCCTAGACCTGACAAAAGCCTGGAAAATAAGCCGATTTGCCAGCTATGCTTTTGAGGTCCCCATCCCCTTAAACCAGCCAGGCGTCGGAGCTAATGCCTTTGCCCACAGCTCCGGCATTCATGCCGATGGTGTATTGAAAGACCCCGAGAACTATGAGCTGTACAGCTTCAACGAAGTAGGCAGAGGTGAGCCGGAGCTTGTAGAGACCGGCAGGGCGATATGCTCGGGAGAATATACCGGCATATCTGGCTTCAAACATATAATGGGCCAGATGGCAATATCGTTTGACGATACTGCGGAAGCTGAAGAGGTTTTGGAATTAGCGAGATATGCCAACGTGGAGGCACAAAAACCACTGATCGAGGATGAATTACTCTTCATTGCCAAATATCCCAAAATTGCCAGGAAACTATTGACACTTATACCACCGGAGTAATTCATCCTTGACATCAATGCTCATTCCATTTGATAATATAGATAGTTAATTGCGGGTGTAACTCAGCGGTAGAGTGCTTGCTTCCCAAGTAAGACGTCGTGGGTTCGAATCCCATCACCCGCTGTGGTGATAGCTGCAAGCAATAAAGGCACAGATTAGAAGATGAGGATAAAGCTAAATAATAGCCAGTTGGAAGGGTTAGCACATCAGCTTCCCTTCGAAGTGATAGTAGAAGGCCCAAGGGATGTTAAGGGTCTACTGGAAATATTAGGCCACAATATGCCCTGGGATGAAACAGGGCTTAATAAATTCGGCGATCCCCTCCGGAAGCCCAACAGGGTAACCTTCTCCGTGGAGGCAGTGGACGGAGGATTTGTTTGCGACATTCACCCGGCTTTCGCTATCTATATGTCTAACCTGTTGTCAGTAGAGAAGTAGGCTGCGCATAGTTTCACAAAATCATGGGCCGTTAGCTCAGCTGGTAGAGCACCTGACTTTTAATCAGGGTGTCGCGAGTTCGAGTCTCGCACGGCTCACTAGCTAAATCCTCAGAATTTGCTAACATTTTTGCCAACGAACTTCTCATCACCGCAAATCACAAGGTGGTACAAAACAGTACCACCTGAAGCTCAACTATCAATAAGAGGGTATCAGGAATTACTTCCTTTCACGTTCAGGGACAAACCTCTTATATCTTTTAAGTCAAGGCAACTCACCTTCTACGCACGAAGAAAATCACCAGTCCCACTACTACCACCGCTCCTATAATCCCGGCAATTAGCGGCCAGTTGATTGATGGTTTCTCCTCAAAGTTGGCGGTGATGGAGTAGTTATCGTTCATGGTAATGGTGGTTGAGGCAGCATCAACATCGGCTATGGCGTCCACATCGCCAGTCCAGTTGATAAATCGATAGCCTTCTTCAGCCTCGGCGACAAGATTAAACCCTGTTCCTTGGTCATATGTGAAAGTCCCCTCACCGGGAGCGGTTACCGTACCTCCAGCAGTGCGGGAAATGGTCAGGTCAAATTGAAGTGATATCTGCTCAAAGTTGGCGGTGACGGAGTAGTTATCATTCATGGTGATGGTGGTGGTGGCATCCTCGACATCGGCAATGCTGGCAATATCGCTAGTCCAGTTGACAAATCCATAGCCTGCTTCAGCCTCGGCGACCAGGTCGACCACCATGCCGCAGTCATAGGGGAACGTACCTTCTCCTGGGGTGGTTACCGAGCCGCCGGCTGTGCTGTTTGTGGTAAGGTCGTAGCTCAGGAGTACAAAGTTAGCGCTGATGAAATAGTCACCGTCCATCGCGATATTGGCTGAGGCGGCGTAGACATCGGCGATGGTGCCCACATCACCGGTCCACTCGACGAACTCGTAGCAGGCATCAGCCTCGGCCACCAGGTTGACCACCTCACTCTCGCAATAGGCAAAAGTCCCCTCGCCGGGAGCGGTTACCAAACCGCCAGCAGCGCTGGAGATGGTGAGGTGATATGTCCCGGGGGGCTCGTCTGACAGGGTTTCCAAAATCCAGCCGCCGACATCGCACTCCCCATCGTCGTTATTTCCCGTGGCGACCACCGTGCCGCAGTCCTTAAGCCCCAACGTGTGCCAGCCTCCTGCACTGACCTGGACGATGTTCGTCCAGCCACTGGCTATGCACTGCCCCTCGTTGTTCCTTCCCGTGGCGACTACGGTGCCATCCTCCCTAAGCCCTATCGTGTGAGCCCGGCCTGCAGCGACCAGTTGGATGTTCGTCCAGCCGTCCACGTTGCACTGTCCCTCGTTGTTCTCTCCCGTGGCAACCACCGTGCCATCCTCCTTAAGCCCTACAGTGTGAGCGTAGCCTGCAGCGACCAGTTGGATGTTCGTCCAGCCGCCGACGTTGCACTGCCCCTCGTCATTCCTTCCCGTGGCAACTACAGTGTCATCCTCCTTAAGCCCTACAGTGTGAGCCCCACCTGCGGCTACCTGCCGGATGTCCGTCCAGCTGAGGACGTCGCACTGCCCCTGGTCGCTATTTCCCGTGGCGACCACGCTGCCGTCGTTCTTAAGCCCCACCGTGTGCCAGTCGCCTGCAACGACCAGGCCTATGTCGCTCCAGCCGCCGACGTTGCACTGCCCATCGTCGTTATTTCCCGTGGCGACTACGGTGCCACCCTCCTCAAGCCCCACCGTGTGACTAAAGCCTGCGGCTACAAGCCCGATATTCGTCCAGT
>JAOUFZ010000054.1 GCA_029857995.1 Dehalococcoidia bacterium | reverse complement strand
AGAACGGGGCGCCAGGGTGACGGTGGCCGCCCGTAGGGAAAAGGAGGGGAAAGAAACGGTGGAGATGATAGAAAAGGCCGGCGGCGAAGCGATGTTTGTCCAAACTGATGTGCGAATTGCCTCCCAGGTTGAAAATATGGTGCAACAAACCGTGAAAAAATACGGCCGCCTGGATATCGCCTTCAACAACGCCGGAGTAGGAGGCATCATGGCCCGCCTGATACGGACGACAGAGGAAATCTTTGACGAACTGGTGGACACCAACTTCAAGGGCGTCTGGCTATCCATGAAATACGAAATACCCGTGATGCAGGGACAAGGCGGCGGAGTCATCATAAATAATGCCTCCATAGCCGGGGTGTCCACTGCGGAAAGGCTGGCCATCTACAGCGGGAGCAAACATGCCGTCGTGGCCCTTTCCAACGCAGCGGCGACTGAGTACGGCAGGGACAACATCCGGGTGGTCGCCGTCTGCCCGGGGTGGATCAAAACCCGCATGACTGAAGAACTGCGTGCCCGAAAAGACGCCGATGCCATACAGGGCGACATACCTCTGAAGAGATGGGGCGAACCTGAAGAAGTGGCCGAAATGGTAGTCTGGTTGGCCTCGGACGCTGCCTCCTTCGTTACCGGCGGTGCCTTCATCATCAGCGGAGGGATGAACGTCTAGCGCCTGTCAGAACTACTCTGTCAGTCCAAGAATCTTAGCGGCGTTACCGCCCATTATCCCTTTGATTTCCTCGTCCCTGAACTCAATTCCCTGCTCCTTGACGGAGTCGGGAATTTCGGTAAAGGCTTTGACCCACCTTTCTTGATTAATGAGCAGCTTTAGAAACGGGTAATCACTGCCAAACAGCACCCTCTGCCAGGGCACCGAGTCTAACAACGTCCTCAAAGCTCTGTAGAATTCCAGAGGGCGTAGGAGCCGCGATTGCCAGACAGATAAATCGAGGTAAACGTTCGTTGTGTTGTTACAGATTGCCACTGCTTCCGAGTACCAGCACCCGCCTGTATGTGCCAGAATGATGGGCAGCTCAGGAAAGTCCATAGCCACCTCCTGCGCATAAATAGGCTGGCAGTATTTGAAATAAAGCGGCTTCAACACCTCTCCTGTATGAAGCAAAACAGGAACTCCATATTCCAGTGCCTTCTCATAAATGGGATAACACGCCTTATCGTTGGGATAGAAACCGGCAGCCGTATGGAACTTAATCCCCTTCGCACCCCCTTCCTTCAGAAATCTTCCCACCATATCGGCAGCTTTGTTTCTTCTGGGGTCTATGCCGGCAAAAGCAATTAATCGCCCGGGATGTTTCTTCACCGCGTCGGCACAAGTCTTATTTATCTCCTCAATGGTCAACTTGAGGTCGCCAAGATGGCGAGCCAGTCCCCAATCAATCGCCAGCAGCACACTCTTATCAATCCCGGCAGCATCCATATCCTTGACTATCATGTCACCGGAAATATCCCAGAACTCCGGCAATCGTCTTTGCACCTTCTCTAGCGGTCTATTAACCCTCAGCGCCGCGACCTCTGCCCAACCATCCCAGAAAGGTTGGGCAACACCGTCGCGATTACAAAGGTGAGTATGAAAATCGATAATCATCTCGCCCTCCTCAAGCCGTCTCGTGTTTTCCTGATTATACCATCACACAGATGGGAACCTTGATTGGAAAGACCGTGTCACATAAGTGCCTCAACTGCCCTTCCCGGGGGTCTTTCGGTATGCATCCAGGGCTTTAATCATAGCCAGGTAATCCTGCTCTCCCGAGCTTTTCTTGCCCCCCAGCCACTGCTCCAGCGCCTCGATAATGATTTCCCGAATCGGTTTGTTCTGCTCGACAGAGGCAAATTTTACCGCCTTGAGAAGTTCCTCACTTCCCAAATCCACAGTTATCCTTGTTCCTTTGGCCATGTTCACCTCCTCTATCCAATTTTATAGCATAAAATCACAAAAACATAGAACCTTCTCAGTATGGTTGATTTTGGGTATGACAAGAGCTATACTCATGACGCCGATTTCAAGAAGTCAGGGATGTGGGGTAGCGAGTTGTTGGCTGATATATGCGAGTATTGCTACTGAGCACACCACACCCACTGGAGGAGAGCCCGCTCCCTCCACTCTCTTTAAGTTATCTAGCCGGTGTCCTCGCCCAAGAAGGTATTGAGGTCAGGATCCTGGACTTCCTGGTGACCCACTACCATCCCGGGAAGCTTAGGCGAGAACTGGAGGAGTACCGCCCCCAGCTTGTGGGTGCCACCTGTGTCACCTTGAACTATCCCATTGCCCGGAGGATGCTCAAGGTATGCAAAGTTTTCGACCCTCACATCTTCACCGTTATCGGCGGCCCTCACGTTACCTTTGCTCTGGAAGAGACATTACTCGAGTCACCATGGATTGACGCCATAGTCATCGGTGAGGGAGAGAGAACCCTGGTCGAACTGGCCAGAGCGGTTGAAGAGGGCAAAGGCATTCACCAGGTTAACGGAATTGCCTTTGCCGATGGAAGCATCGTGACAAAGACGCCTCCCCAAGCTCCCATTGATAACCTCGACCAGCTACCTTTACCAGCTCGCGAATTGCTGCCCATGGCGAGGTACCGCGCCCTGGGCACCCCATGCACGGTAATAACCAGCCGTGGCTGCCCCTTCAGCTGTATTTTCTGTTCAGGACGTCGCATGTTTGGCCCCAAAGTCCGTTTTCGCAGCCCCGGCCTTGTGGTAGATGAGATCGAGAAACTCCAGCATGATTTCGGGCTTGCCAAACTCAACATCGTTGATGACACCTTTACGCTCAACCACAACCATACCCGAGCCGTGTGCGAGGAAATGCTCAGGCGTAACCTGAAGATAGAATGGAGCGTTTTCGCCCGGGTGGATAGGATCAGCGAGGACCTGGCTCAGCTAATGAACCGGGCCGGCTGCGAATGGTTACTGTTTGGCGTCGAGTCGGCTGACGAGGGCATCCTGAAGACCATCAGGAAAGGAATCACCCCCGAAGAGGTGAGGCGCGGGGTGAAGATAGCCGCTGGGGCCGGCATCAACGTCTTCAACTCCTTTATTCTCGGGCTTCCCGGGGAAAGCCGGGAGACGGCCCACAAGTCTCTGTCCTTTGGCGACGAGCTTTATCAGAAATATGGCGCCAAGTATGGCTTCCATATGCTGTCCCCCCTTCCGGGAACCGAAATATACGAGAGAGCTAAAGACTATGGCATTCGCATCCTCAGCCGAAACTGGGCCCGCTATAATGCCAACGAGCCCATCACCGAGACGGCGACCATGACCCGTGACATGGTAAAAGAGGCCATGTCTATCTATAACCGGGGGATAGAAGCTGCCTGGGATGATATAAAGCAGCGGGCCAAAGACGGAGACGCCGAGTGCGCTGAGATAATCGAAGGGAAGGAGAGAAATGAATTCGTGTGGGCTTTGCTCCAGGGAGATATCATCGAGAAACTCGGACGCATGGCATCAGCCGCGACTCTGAATCCCTGTGACGCCGAGTCCGAGCTAGCCCGCCGAGTTTCCGAAAAGCTAGGCATTGACATCGCATTAGGCCAGCGGCGAATAGGCGAATTAATAGCTAAGAAAGTCTTACAGCTGGAGTCCAAAGGAAATGGCATGTGTTACCAGTGGACCGATACTCAAAAGCTCAAGCTAACTAACAAGGTTACGCCTGCCGTATCGTGTCAAGCTTGATGCTCAGTTGTGGCAAATTCTCGAGGGTTTCTTACTCATCCTAGGTATATGTAGATTCTGAGGTGGGAATAGCCTTAGCCCTTCGGAATTCTGGCGGGTTCTCTTATCATTATTGCCAGTACAAAAGATATGCCCAACAGTCCGGCGATGAATGCCAGCGGCAAGATCCACTGCGCTGTGACGCGACTCATGGATTCCATTACGGGAACTATGCCCACGGCGGCAGCGTTTCCAAGGAGCTGCAAATAACCAACGGAAATACCGGCGAACCGGGCACCAGTAATCTCAGCAGACATCGTCAGCATTATGGGCAATGCGGAAATCAGGAAGAAGCCCAGGAATATGCCATTGACCATGTTCGCTGAATACCCTTTGGCCACCATCAGTGCGATGATGCACACAGCCCCAATTACCGATGCCAGCAGTAGAAATGGCTTCCTCTTCATTATCTTGTCCGAAACCAAGGGGATGACGATGCAGCCGATTATGCCACTGAGAACCAGTATTGCAGAGATGATGCCGGCATCTGTCATGGGAATCTGATGGAGTTCGTTCAGTATCTTCTCCAGCCATGTAGCCAGCCCGTTGAAAACTCCAATACCTATCAGGGCTATAAAGCCGAGAATCACGAAGTCCTTCATCTTAAGAATTTGTTTGATACCTTGCCAGCCCGTGATTTCTTGCTGGACTTCTACTTCCCTGGGAGGGGTTGCCGGGTGAGGTCTCACCAGCAAGAAGAATAATAGAATACCCAGAACGCCCAGGATGCCGTATATCAGCAGCATCCTCTCGAATCCCAGGTATTGCACCAGCGCCGGTGTTGCTCCCAATCCCACCATCATACCGACTAATAGCGCCAGCGAGCCCAGCCCCACCGCAGTCGCCTCTTCTTTCTGGGGAAACCAGGTCATGACAAGCTTGGTAACGCCATTCAGCACAAAAGGCTGTCCTATGGCAATTCCTATCTGTGATATCAGAAGAACGGTGAAAGAATCAGTATTCACCAGACGGAGCATGGCAAAAACACCGGTAAAGACCGCACCTATGCCAACACCGTATTTGAATCCTTTCCTATCGATGACCATACCGGCAGGCATGGACAACACAACCTGTACTAAAGGAAAAACGAGTGTGAACCACATAACGCTGCTTGCCGGTATGCTGAAATGTTCTTCGATAAATGTTTCGATGGCTGCGAAATTCAGCCAGTATAGCTGCGTAAGAGCGGATATATACATATAGACGGCCAGAACGACCCATCTATATCTATAGCTTTCATATTCGCCGATTGCCTGTTTCATCCTCATGTTTCAAGAATTGCCTCTCATTCCTCATCCAAACAGATTCATTATCTGTGATTTCCCGTCCTTATCGATATGCTCGATGGTAATAGGAAAACCCCTACCGCCAGCAGTCTCTACTTTAGTCTTGGCGAGCTCAAGCAAATCCATTGGATTGACGCAGGCCTCGGGCGGGAGGACACCCTTCTCCTTAATTTTCCCGGTAGCCATAATCATGACGCCTATCGCTGCCGGGATACCGGTACCTTCCCCCATCCCCTGTCCCCTCGAAGACATTGAGAAGATATAGGTGTTTTTGCCACCACCCTGGTAACCTTTCACCACAATCTTCAAGCACCCCATCGGCTCGGTAATGCCCGCCTCCTTCATCAGTCTTTTTCTCTGAGCAAGTATAAAAGCGACGGCGAATTCCAGGGGAATGACTTTTTGCCCCTGAACTTCCACCGGTTCCTCACCCGTAATCCCCAGCCTCACCATTCCCTTAATCAAGTCAGCATAAGCCGGCGGCAGCACCAGCCCGAGATTAGTAACCCGTTTCACACCCCTCAGATAATGAGGCAGAGTTATCGTCTCAGGATGAGGGTACGCGTAGACTCTGTAGGTGCCGACATTCTGAAATTCGGCCTCCTCTTCCAGCGCCCTTCCGCTTTCTTCAAAGAGTTTAACAGCGGTAAACTTGCCATCGAGGAACACCGGTATGTCCATTTTCATGGAATGAATCCTGTGCTTCACCACTGCTGCCCCTTCTATCTTCTCACCCCCGTGGGCATGATATATATCCACCGCCTCTACCTTATCGAGCAGAGAATCGGCACAGAACCTCACCAGCACGTTCGCCACTCCGGGAGAGCTACCCATTCCGATAAGCGCCGAAACGCCAGCCTTTCTCGCCTTTCCATCCATGGCCAGAAGTGCCTCAGTGGCGTCAAAATCATCGCAGACATCAACATAGTTTATTCCGGCCCCTATCACTGTCTTCAATATAACCGGGCCATATTTGTAAAAAGGCCCGACGCAGTTGAGCACAACCACTGAGCCAGCAATCGCCGTTCGGATGCTCTCCGGGCTTTCGGCATCGAGCTGGACAGCAGTCAATTTGGCTCCTTTGGCTTCCTTGACTACCTTCCCGGCCGCTGCCATATTGATATCGGCGACCGCTATGTCGGAGAATATACCGCTTGATGCCAGCGTTTTTGTGGCTATGCTCCCTACAGCACCACCACCACCTAAAATCGTTACCCTGGACATTTTCCTCCTCCTTTCTAAAATGTGATACCCTTGCTGAACGGGTCTGCCCATTCCTTAAGCGCAATTGCCAGCTCCTGGTGGTCTTTGGCATACTCCGACAAGGGTATGCCCTTCATGGTAGCATCGATTGCCTGGCGGAACGCTCTGCCACCGGCGACCGGCCCCTTGGGATGTGCATGGATACCACCACCAGAGCCAATGACGATGTCATTGCCCAGGGCTGCCATCACCGTTGGTACCATGGACGGCGTGATGCCTCCCGAGGCCATTGGGAAAGTCGGTTTGAGGTGGTACAGGGGGAATGCCAAGTTTCTAGCCACATTTCGGAACTTGTAGTCTATTACCGGCGCTTTCCCGTAAGGGGCGGGAATGACGACGATGTCAGCACCAGCGAGGCGCGGCAGCTTGCCCAGGACAAGATGAGAGCTTAAGCCATGCCATGGTGACATATACAGGGCACCGGCAACATCCATGTGTGCAAGGATGGGAACATTGATGCTGGGGTCGTCAGCCAGTGCCTGCATCACGGGAAAACCAACGGCAAGATAATTTATCATCAGTGCATTACATCCCAGCCCCACAGCACGCCTAGCATTCTCGAAAACATTGGGGATCTTGTCGGTTATGTTCACGGTGTAGAGGGTATGTTCCCCCTTCTCTTCATACACTTGTCTCTCAATCTGCATGTAGCGCTTGACTCGCCCCAGTGCCGAATTGAAGGAAGCATCTGCTATCAATTCATCATCCTTGATGATGTCGCAGCCGCCGAGCGCCGCCTTTCTGAACAATTCCGCCCCAACCTTCAGGCGATAGCCAGTGCAAGGCTTAACCATGTTGTTGAGTAGGGGACGCTTCTTTACTCCCAGGATTTTCCTTACCCCTTCAATGCCAAATTTAGGTCCCTTGAGGCCGGCTACATACTTCTTCGGGAGGCGTATGTCCACCAGCTTAATGTCGCCGCCCATGGAAATATTGCCCACCACTGTGGTCAGCAGCATTGGTATCTGCTCACCGATGTTAACCTCCGGGTAGGCTATTTGCACAAACCATTGCCTGGTCTGCAGGTTAGGAGGAACGGTGGACTCATAGTCCGGCACCTCATAAACCCCGATTACCTTGGCAATGTGCTGGCAGCGAACCTCCAGGGTCTCACCGGGTACCGCCACCCAGGTGCCTGTGCTCTGCTCCACCGCCAACATGGGCGCTATAATGGGGATGGGAAGCGCTGCCGAGTAGGACACTAAATATGTACCGATGACATAGTCATCGTAGTCCACACCATCCGGCAAAGCTATGGGAAGTCCAAGAATGTCCTGCATTTCCATCTAAACACCTCCTTACTGCGCGAGCTAACGCCCAATAGCTACATATTCGAACGGTCACATTTGTCAAACCTTTCCTTGTTCAGCTTTCTATAGAAACTCCGCAGGTCACGGTAAACCTCCTGGTAACGATAAAAAAGAGAGTCGTAAATCTCGGAATTTGCCGGCTGCGGTTCATAGACACTATCTACTTTCACTACCTTTCTGAGCGACTCAAAATCCGGATATACACCCATTCCCACGGCTGCCACCAGTGCTGCGCCAACTGCTCCCGCTTCCTGTGGCTCACAGACAGTCTCAATCTTTCTGTGAGTTATATCGGCCAGGATCTGCATCCAGGGCTTACCTTTCGCCCCACCACCTATGACTCTGAGGCATGGCAGGGAGAATTTGAACTCCCTCTCCACTATTTCCACTATCCACCTGATATTATAGGCAACGCCCTCATAGACTGCACGCAGCATGTCCTCTCGGGTATGCTCGGCACTCAAATTGAGAAAGGTGGCACGTACATAACAATCATCTACAGGCGCCCTTTCACCGTAGATCCAGGGGGTAAAAAGCAGGTAATTGGAGCCAGGTGGTATTTTGGTAACTTCGTTATCCATAAGAGCATAAACATTGGGTATGTTAGGGTCTTTCTTTTCCGTCTTATAGAACTGGTCGGCAATCCACTGGATACAACCTCCAGCCGCCTCTGTTTCAGCAAACAAGAACGTCTTATCGGGGTCGGCCGACTGAACGGTGGCCGCGCCACATTTGCCCCGGGGCGTACGCCTTGTCACCACTCCCACCCAGCCAGATATGCCGAGATAGACATGACCTTCGCCTTCGCCAACAGCACCAGCCCCAACTGCAGCACATGGAGCATCTCCTGCCCCAGCAATAACCGGCGTTCCCTGCAACAGTCCGCACTCAGCGGCAGCTTCAGGCGTCAGCTCGCCGACTTTATCAATCGGCCGCACCAGGGGAGGAAACTTGTGAGGGTCAAGCCCGACATAACGAAATATGCCTTCCAGCCAGGTTTTCTTCTTCAGGTCAAGCCCGAAGACCGAGGCTCCCGTCCACTCCATGACCATCTTGCCCGTACTGCGGTAGAATAGATAACCAGCAACGTCCAGAAAGCAGCACATCCTGTCATAGGTGTCAGGCTCTTCACTCTTGAGCCATAATAACTTGGGCATGCCGTCCTTCCCACACAGCGTGGTGCCGGCAACCAGCGCAAAAACACGGGGACCGAGAAATTTCCTCATCGCTCGTTCTGCCTGTTTCCCAGCCCGGCAATCCATCCAGATTATGGCCCGCCGCAATGGGCCGCTTTTGGAATCCATCGGTATGATGCCAAGCATCTGTGTGGCATAGGTAATACAAAGCACATCGGCGGGTGGCACGCCTGTATGTTCAAGGAGAAGTTTGGTAGTCTTCGACACCGCCTGCCACCAGTCCCCAGGCTCCTGCTCCACCCAACCCGGCTTCGGATAGTAAGTTGTGTAAGGCTCGAAACACTTGCCCTGGACACGCCCTTCAGTATCCACCAGCACTGCTTTATTGCCGCTGGTGCCCACGTCATGGGCAATTATATATTTGGCCATTTCCCCCGCCTCAAAACTCGCCGTGAGGCTTTTCGCAATGGCTGGATTTCCTCGAAACTCT
>JAOUFZ010000053.1 GCA_029857995.1 Dehalococcoidia bacterium | reverse complement strand
TGAACAAGCCGGAGTAGCTCTGGTCATCGACAATCTCCAGAGCGGTTCCACAACGTTGGGCGCATCTCTGGGACAGGATATTGAAGCCATCCCGGTAACCATATCCAACTTCCCCGGCGGCCTGGAAAACACCGAGACCTGGGAGAAAGCCATAGATAGGAACGTTGATTTACTACTGGCAGCTTTGAATGAATGGGAGGGACAATATGGATGACACAGTCATCAGGATTAAAGACGCTGTAGTTTCCTACCGGGAAGATGTGGCTCTACAGGGCGTGTCCCTGGAGGTAAGAAAAGGAGAATTCGTCGGCATCATCGGACCTAACGGCGCCGGCAAGACTACCCTGCTCACGGTGATTAATGGCCTGGGTAAACTGATCCATGGACAGGCCTGGGTATTGGGGTCGCGGCTTAACGGCGGCAATGGTATTAACTTAAGGAAACGCCTAGGTTATGTGGCCCAGGTGGAAAATATTGATCCCAGGCTGCCCATCAGTGTCAGGGAGACGGTAATGGTAGGCTGCTATGGCCGTCTGGGACTATTCCACCGACCGACACGGGCTCAATGGGAAACAGTAGATAAGGTATTGGAAATGGTCGGGATGGCTCATTTGGCCCAGCGCCCGATAGGGCATCTATCGGGGGGCGAATATCAAAGGGCAGCCATTGCCCGGGCTTTGGTCCAGCAACCCGAGATATTTCTTCTCGATGAGCCCACAGCTTCCATAGACCAGAAAGCTCAACATGAAATCCTAAGCCTGATACAGCTTATTCACAAGCAATACCATATGACCACTTTGTTTGTCACCCATGACCTCAGAAGGCTGCCCTCTATTTGCCAGCGGCTGATTTTAATGAGGGACGGCAAGATATGGCAGCAGGGCAGCCCGGAGTCCATGCTCCGGGAGGAAGTGCTGAGTCAGCTTTACGGAGCTCCGATCTCACTACCAAACGACATTGCTCCACTTCAGACATAACGACAGGTGATGGAATGGATTTGTCTATTTTTCAGTACCATTTCATGCAAAATGCCGTCCTGGCCGGTTTATTAGGTGGCATAGCCTGTTCCGTAGTGGGCGTCTTTGTAGTTACCATGCACCTCTCTTTCATCGGGGTATGCATTGCCCACGCCGCTTTTGCCGGAGCGCTCCTCGGCCTCTGGTTGGGTTTCAACCCTTTGCTTGGCGCTTTGCTCTTCAGCCTGGCGTCGGCAGCCATCATAGGACCCGTGGCTGACCGGGGGGAGTTAAATCCCGATACCTCCATAGGGATTATCTTCTCCCTGATGCTGGGACTGGCTTTCCTGTTCATGGGGCTGATGCACGGGGCCAGGACTGAAGCCTTGAACCTGTTCTGGGGGAGCATATTGACCGTTACGCGGCAGGACATCATCTTTCTGGCCGCTACCACCGGCGCAGTAGTCGGGTTGGTGGCTGCTTTCTACAAAGAAATTCAGGCAGTGATTTGCCACCGCCAGGTAGCTTTAGCTGTAGGCATTCCAGCAACTATTATCTTCTATGGTCTGCTATTCTCTACCGGCGTAACTATCACCGCCTCACTGCAAAGTATCGGCGGTCTGCTTATCTACTGCCTTATACTCAATCCCGCCGCCGCTGCCTATCAACTTACTTATAGCTTAAAAAAGATGCTCTTCGTCGCTGTCGCCTTTGGTGTTGTTTCTTGCTGGGCTGGACTGGCAGCTTCATATTTGCTGGACATTCCTTCAGGCGCTGCCATAGTGATAACGTCTGCCATTATCTTCGGCCTGGCAACGGCATTCTCCCCTAAGAGAAAGGTCAAGGGATGGCAGCAAGTTCCGCTGGCAGGCTAGCTATGCAACTTCAAAAATATTTCGACCAGCTGGCCCCGACCTGGGACAAAGAGCTTACCCGGGAGAGGCTGAAGCGCCTGGGCAACATCGTCAAGGAACTGGGTATCAAACCTGGATATTATGTGCTTGATATCGGCAGCGGCACGGGCGTCCTTTTATCCTTTCTGACCGCAGAGGTAGGTGACGAGGGAAAAATCGTAGCCCTGGATTTTTCAGCGGAGATGCTGGTCCAAGCGCAAGCCAAAAACTTCCCCCCCATGGTTGGTCTTGCCCAGGCTGATGTTCTCGCCATTCCCCTGGCTGATAGCTCTATGGACCTGGCTATATGCAACAGCGCCTTTCCTCATTTTGGCGACAAGGTCAAGGCATTGAAGGAAATAGCCAGGGTGCTCAAAAACAACGGCCGTCTGGCCATCTGCCACACCATGAGCCGGGAGATGCTTAACCGGCTTCACCAATCCATCGGTGGAATAATTGCCAGTGACCTTCTACCGGATGAATTTCAGCTAAGAGGGCTGATAAAGCAGGCGGGATTGAAGATAACCCGCTTCGAGGACAAGCCACAACAGTATTTGGTTGTTGCTGACAAAAGCACCCGCTAATGACGATGGCTGTCTATAACGCCTGAATTATTGAGATTCGAGCTCGAGGCTGATGTCTAAGGCCCTGGCGGAGTGGGTAAGGGCGCCGATGGAAATAAAATCAACGCCGGTTTCAGCTACCGCCCGAACATTGTCCAGCGTAATTCCACCCGAGGCTTCAATTAAAGCCCGACCATGAATAGCTTTTACCGCCTCGCGCATATCCTCGAGATTCATATTATCAAGCATAACGACATCTGCCCCGGCTTCCACGGCTTCCGAAGCTTCCGCCACAGTCCCCACCTCCACCTCGACCGGCAGCCGCTGCGGAGCATTTTGCCTTGCTCTGGCTATAATCTCTTTGATATCTAATCCCTGGCTGCGCAGCGCCGCCAGATGATTATCCTTAATGAGTATGCCATCGCCCAAACTCATACGGTGATTCTCACCACCACCTGCCTTGACGGCATGCTTTTCCAGCGACCTCAAGCCAGGGGTGGTTTTCCTGGTATCCATTGTGCGCACAGGCAACCCCTTGACCACTTCGACATACCGATTGGTCTCCGAGGCAATGCCGCTCAAGCGCTGAAGGAAATTCAGGGCTATCCTCTCCGCCTTGAGAATGCTGGCGATGCTGCCAGACACCTTAGCTACTCTGCTGCCCGGCTCAATCCTAGCCCCGTCTTCCAGAAGAGCCTCTACCTTTAACTCTGGATCAACCCGATGGAAAACCTGTTTAGCTACGTTTATGCCAGCCAGGACCCCTTCTTTCTTAGCCACGATAAATGCTGTCCCTTGCCGGTCGCCGGAGATCAAAGCCTCGGTAGTAATATCGCCTTTACCAAGGTCCTCAGCTAAGGCACGGTCGATGATTTCCTCAATCTGGAGCTTATTTGATGACATTATTCCTGAAAACGATGTGCTTTTTCCATTCCGGCGAAGTCTGCGGGAAATCTGTGCGGAAGTGAGCGCCACGGCTCTCCTCGCGGAGCAAAGCAGCCTCAGTCACGAGCCTGGCACATAATACCAGATTATTCAGTTCATGAGACGTGCGGTCACCGGGTTGAGGCAGGAAGCTTTCCCATGTGGCCAAAATGCCCGCCGCCTCTTTGAGGCCCTTGCCAGAACGAATGATTCCTACTTTATCCCACATAAGCGACTGCAGGCTGGGCAGGTTAAGTGATGGTACCTTGGACAATGTCTCACGTTCGGGGAGGCAACGGAAGATTGTTCCACCGCTGCGCTTCTTGCCATGACGAGGAGGAGCGGTCATTTCAGTTCTCTGTACTATCCTCTTGCTGAAAACAACTGACTCAAGCAGGGAATTCGATGCCAGCCTGTTGGCACCGTGCACCCCGGTGCAGGCGGTCTCGCCAGCAGCAAATAACCCTGGAATGTTTGTCTCTCCCCAACTATTGACCTTCACCCCTCCCATAAGGTAGTGAGCGGCTGGGGCGACGGGGACAAGCCCTTTGGTGATATCCAGGCCATGCTCCCGACAAAAGCGGTATATGTGGGGAAAGCGGGTGGTAATTAACCGGGAGGGCAAATGGGTAACATCCAGAAAAACTCTGTCGCTGTGAGTCTTCTTCATCTCATAGACGATGCTGCGAGCCACTATATCTCTGGTCGCCAGTTCGGCATCAGCAGTATAATCCGGCATGAAGCGATGACCTTCGACATTTCTGAGTATGCCACCCTCTCCCCTGACTGCCTCAGAGATGAGGAAAGGAGCTACTCCGGGCAGGCGCAGAACAGTGGGATGAAACTGGAAAAACTCCATATCGCTTATTCCAGCACCGGCCTCGAAAGCCACAGCTATCCCATCGCCGGTGACCACATCGGAGTTAGTGGTATATTTGAATAACCTCCCAGCGCCTCCTGTAGCCAAGACAAGGAATTTGCAGCTATACTCTTCTACAGAGCCAGTGTGGCAATCGAGAGCTCTCACGCCGACTACTCTGCCTTTCTGGACTAAAATCTCGCTAGCCAGGCAGTTTTCCAGGACCTTGATAGGAACAGCACGCACCTGGCGACTTAAGGTAACCTCGATATGCTCCCCGGTGGCATCTCCGCCGGCATGCATGATGCGCGGCACACTATGGGCTGCCTCTCTGGTCAGGGTAATTTCCCCGTTCAGAGTATCAAAAGGTACTCCAAATTTGATTAAATCAGCTATGCAGTCAGCAGCCTCTTCAGTCAAAATGCGCACGGCCTCGGCATCGGATAAGCCGTCTCCAGCAGCTATGGTGTCTCTGAAATGCAACTCAGGAGAATCATCCCTGCCCATGGCCACAGCAATGCCGCCCTGAGCATATTTGGTATTGCAGTCTTCTATGCTGCCCTTAGTCAGTATGAGGACACTGCCCCGCTTTATGGCCAGCAAGGCAATGTAGAGCCCGGCAATGCCACTGCCCACTATAATGTAATCATGATAATTCGTTTTCACTTTCCCGCCACGTCCAGTAGTTCACCAATTTCTCTATTGCTTTCGCCGCCCTCTCCGCAGAAGGGAAAACAGCTAGACCCTGGTTGACAATCTGTCTTCTGGTCTCGGCAATAGCTCTCCACTTCCAGCTTTCCATCTCCGCCGGGCCAATTTCCCCTGTTTCAATGACACAGACTGCAGGCTTACCTTTCTTCTTGATTTCCGTTACGCTGTTCAAAAAGTTCGGCGCCAGTATATTTTCCCATATATCTTCAGGCAAAGGGTCGTCCTGAGTCAAATTAGCAACCCAAATATCGAATCCGTCTTCATTACTGAGCCACTCCAGCACGTTTACATCCACCATTGGTGTGCCTTGAAAAAGAGAGGCATCTATCGGATTTCTAACCCAATCCCAGAGCGCGGGGACTTTCTCTTTGAGCTTCTTTCTGAACTCCGCAGATAAGTCCGGCAGCTCGAAGCCTTCCTCTTCCCAGACATCGGCCGAGACCATACTCTTTCCGCCTCCACCCCCGGCAACGATTACTCTTTTGCCCGTGATAGGCGGCAAAAAGGCAAATGCGACAGCCTGGTCTATCAGCTCTTCAAAATTACTGACCATAATAGCCCCACATTGCCTTAGCGCCGCTTTCCACACGCTAATGGAGCCAGCCAGTGATGCAGTATGAGAGAGCGCTAGTTTTGCCCCTGTTCTACCCCTTCCCGCCTTGAGAATTATGACCGGCTTCTTTTTCGCGGCCAGTGCTAGCGCCTCAACAAATTTCCTGCCGTCTTTGACTCCCTCAATATAGGAGGCAATTATCTCTGTTTCACTATCAGAGGCAAAGTAGTCTAGCAACTCAACCTCATCAATATCCGAGGCATTACCATAGCTTACAACTTTACTGAAACGGACTCCTCTTAAAGCGGCGTAACGGACGAATTCTGCGGCTCCCCCGCCGCTTTGAAAAAATCCACCCACCGGCCCACTTTCCCTGGGCAACTCATGATTAAACGATAATCCTAACTTGGGGTAATAGACTCCCATACAATTCGGCCCGAGAATTCTGATGCCCAGCCTTCTTGCCTTTTCCAGGATTTCAGCTTGAAGCTTTGTCTCTTTATCTCTTCCTGTCTCTTTCAGCCTGGCTGTAAATAGGTGGACAAGCTTAACATTTTTCTGGCAGCAGTCATCCAGTAGAGACAGGACACCATCGGCACGTATGCAGGAGATCACATAGTCCACGTTTGACTCAGGGATTGCGGTTAGCGCGGGATAGACTTTAAGTCCGAGAATCTCACTCGATGCCGGGTTCACCAGATAAAATTTGCCCTGAAATCCATGGTCTATAAAAAAACGCGTGAATTGGTGTCCCCCGACAAAAGGGTTTGAGGAGGCCCCCACGATAGCAACAGTGCTGGGAGAAAAGAGGCGGCCCAGAGAAAACTTCTCAGGCATAAAGTCAGAATATTCCCTTACCGCTTTCCTCAACTTCTTGTTTGCCAAGTATACTGTTCCTGGCAACCTTCATAGTTGCCCCGGACTCTATCTTCACAATAGCAGTATCTTCACTAAGACTCTCAATTTGCCCGTAAATTCCGCCAGCTATAATCACCCTATCCCCCGGCCTCAGTTCCTGCATCACCGCCTCGTGTTCTTTTTGTTGCTTTTGCCTCGGCCTGATCATCAACAAATACATAACGGCAAAGATTACCACCAAAAAGATGATCATTCCCCACGTTTCCATAATGTATCCTCCTTTAATTAGTTATTTTTTGACCTGGCCTATCAGCGACCAGGGACTCGTTTTCTGAATGTGGACTATCGCTAATTGGCCCAGCCAGTCACCGGCATCTTCAAAGAATACCAGCTTATTGCTCCGGGTGCGCCCAAACCATTTCCCTCCTTTTTTGCCTTCTACCAGCACCTCTATTTCTTTGCCCTGAAGTTGCGAATTAGTCTCGCTGGCTACGGCTGTCTGAAGCTCTTCAATCTCATTGAGCCTTTCCTTCTTAATTTCCCCAGGAATGTCATCTTGATATTCCCGCCAGGCAACGGTGCCCCGGCGTGGAGAATAAGCTGCCACATGAACGACATCAAATCTCATTTCCTGGACCAGAGACAGGCTGTGCTCAAATTGCTCCTCAGTTTCTGCAGGAAAGCCCACGATCATATCTGTGCTCAGAGATATGTGCGGAATCTTGTGGCGAATCGTGTGAACAAGGTCTCGATATCGTTCCACGGTATATCCTCGCCTCATAGCCTTCAATATATCATTATCCCCAGACTGAACCGGCAACTCCAGATGCTCACAGACCTTGCTCACAGAAGCCATAGTCTCAATCAGCTTCAGGCTCATATCCTTGGGATGATTTGTCAGAAAGCGAATCCTGACAAGGTCATCTATGTTGCTTAATTCCTTCAGCAAATCGGCAAGGTCTGGATGCTCGGGCAAATCGTGTCCGTAAGAATCAACATTCTGCCCCAGCAAAGTGACTTCTTTCATGCCTCGTCTTACCAGCTCTGCCACTTCACAGACTATTTCCTTTACCGGGCGACTCACCTCCCTTCCCCTCCTGTAGGGGACAATGCAGTATGAGCAAAAATTGTCACAGCCCTGGATGATGGGGATGAGAGCGCATGGCGATGGCGCTGTCCAGCCATCATTGCGAGCGTAGCGAGGCAATCTCTGCTCAATGGGCATGCCTTGCTGTTGCGCCCAGGCAATTAGCTCAGGGTAATCGCCAGGTTTAAATAGTAAGTCAACGTGAGGAAATCGTCTCTGCAATTCCTGGGTGTGGGAGTTGACAAAGCATCCGGTAACAAGTATCTGGAGACTGGGGCGTTTGCTCTTTAAACCTTTCAATAAACCTAAGGTGCCTGAGACCTTATTCTCAGCGCTTTGTCTTACCACGCAGGTGTTGAGCACCACCAAATCGGCATGGGAAAAAGAAGTCGTTGCCTGATAGCCGGCAGAATCTAAGTATCCAGCTATTTGCTGCGATTCTGCCTTATTCATCTGGCACCCGATGGTCCAAATAAAGTAGCGCGGCATAATGCTATTGCCTTCCCTTCAGCTTGTGTTTATCCGATGATTATATCATCCAGAGGTCCCTTCGGCACATGCTCAGTGGATCATGTTTGGGTGAATTAAGTGAAAGCCACAACTGACAACGAGGTTGTGTCCGGTCATAGCGCTGGAATCATTCGAAGCCAGAAACACAACACAAGCCGCTATTTCAGATGGTTCGGCTATTCTCTTCAAGGCATTATTGTCCGTGATCTTACTCATCATTTCCTCATAGGAGATACCGGCATCGGCAGCCGAAACCCTCACCCAGTCCTCAAATTCTTGAGTCCGAGTAGCGCCGGGGCTGATGCAGTTAACACGAATACCGAATCTACCAACTTCGATGGCCAGTGTTTCCGTAAAGCCAATTACGCCCCATTTGCTAGCGGCATACGGGCTTTCTTTGGGAACTCCGGATATCCCCGCCACACTGCTGATATTGACAACACTACCGCTCTTGCCGGGAATCATATATTTAAGTGCCTCTCGAGAGCAGTACATGATCCCGGTTAGATTTATCGCCAAACAATCATGCCACTCTTTTGGATTCATATCGACTACGTCAGCCTTATTGAAGGTACCCCTGGCAGCATTATTTACCAGTATGTCAATCTGTCCAAAGTCCTTGATAGTCTGAGATACCATCCGCTTTACCTGCTCATGGTCAGAAATATCGGTTTGTATCGCCCTTGCCTTACCGCCTCTAGATTTGATGTCTTCAGCTGCCTGTTCCAATCTGGAGAGGTTACGAGCGGCTATGACCACGACCGCTCCTTCGTTAGCCAAGGCCAGGCTAATGGCCTTCCCTATGCCAGTCCCCCCACCGGTAACGATAGCTACTTTATCTTTTAGTTTCATAAATTCCATCCTCCTCAGTTGTTTTCAATTCTCAATAACCATAGCCTAGTATTCCCGCCAATTCCAATTCATTCCCCCTTTGAAGACGTTTGCGTTCATTTCATTACTGATGAAAAGATTGGCTTCCGGGAAGCGTTTAACCATGGCGTAATAGAAACTGGCTACGTCCTTTGTTCTGGCCAGTTCTTCTTCGGTAGCGACAAGATAGTCCCTGGTGAAATCGAATGAACTGGAGTCGAAGGGCATTCCCGGTTTCTGGTGGCCAGGAATTATCACCTCGGCATCCAGTTTCTCCAAGCGCTCGATATCCCGTATCCATTGCTGTCGTTCTTCGGCAGTAAGCTCGCACGTAAAAGGATGTGCCTGGTTGAAAAGAACATCGCTGCCGACCAGAGTCCGTATCAAAGGGATCCAGACTACTGTGTTGTATTTCATGTCCCCCATCACTTCGGGGATAATCTCGATACGTTCCCCTTCCAGTTCGAAGCAG
>JAOUFZ010000052.1 GCA_029857995.1 Dehalococcoidia bacterium | reverse complement strand
ATCCCGATATCGAGTTCATGTTCGCCCAGCATATATGGCTGGAGAATGAGTGTTTGCTGGCCGATATCATCCTCCCGGTGAATACCAAGCTCGAAGAGGACGACATCGCCGTTGACATCTTCAGCGGGCAGTACAACCTGCTGTTTCCGGAACACAAGTGCATAGAGCCTCTCGGTGAGTCGTACAGTGACTACGAGATCGTATGTAAACTTGCTGAGCGCCTGGGGTTGTTGGAGGAGTACACCGAGGGCAAGTCTATCCCCGACTGGATCAAATACGGCTGGGAAATTTCCCGCTGTGCCGACCTCATTAGCTGGGAGGAGCTTAATAAGAAGGGATACTATGTAGTACCTACAGCCGATAATTGGGAGGATGTGCCCGCCGGCTTTTACGAATTCTATAAGGACCCGGACAAACATCCGCTTTCGACACCGACCGGTAAGCTCGAATTCGAGGCTACCGGCCTTACCGAGCACTTCCCTGACGATCTGGAGCGCCCACCAGTGCCGAAGTGGATTGCAAAAGGCATTAGCCACGAGGAGACTATCGGCACCGAACGCTCCAAGAAGTACCCGCTGCTTGTGTGCTCCAACCACCCGCGCTGGGGCGTGCACTCACAGCACAAGGATATGATTTGGCTACGTGAAATTGAGACCTGCACGGTAAAGGGTCCCGATGGCTATCAGTATCAGCCGGGCTGGCTGCACCCCTCAGAGGCAGAGAAGCGGGGCATTAAGCATGGGGACGTCATCTCAATCTACAAC
The DNA here is from genome assembly GCA_029857995.1 of Dehalococcoidia bacterium. Classification (GTDB taxonomy): domain Bacteria; phylum Chloroflexota; class Dehalococcoidia; order GIF9; family AB-539-J10; genus RBG-13-51-36. The sequence continues at coordinate 8,590 of JAOUFZ010000052.1, read as the reverse complement.
GACCGAGGGACGGTGTTGGCGGGCGCATATATCACCGAGCGCATCATGCCTGGCGTGGTGTATATCGATCACGGTGCGAAGTGGGACCCAATTGCCCTTGGGGAGATCGATCGTGGTGGTGCCATCAACACTATCGTGCCCCGCAACACCACTTCGAAGAATGCAGTTGGCCATGCAGTCAGCGGCTTCCTGGCACAAGTCGAGAAAACCGACATGGAAGCGCTCAGGCGCAAGTATCCAGAAGCCTTTGAGCGTCCCTTCCACCCGTATGCGGGTCCCGGCTTAGAAGCCTGGATTGAAGGAGGCAAATAATGGGTAAGGCCCTGATTATCAACTACGACATTTGCAATGGTTGTTACAACTGCGTGCTTGCCTGTAAGGACGAGCATGTCGGTAACGACTGGACTCCCTATGCCAAGCCTCAGCCCGGGACCGGTCACTTCTGGATGAAAATTACTGACATGGTCAGGGGGACTGTTCCCAAGGTCAGGGTCACATATCTTCACGACATATGTCAGCACTGTGATGAAGCGCCCTGCGTCCCCGCCTGTACAGCACATGCGATATACAAGAGGGACGATGGCATAGTTATCATCGACCCCGAAAAATGCGCAGGACACAGGAATTGCGTTGACGCATGTCCCTATGGAGTGATTTATTTCAACTGGGACCTTAACCTAGCTCAGAAATGCACCATGTGTGCTCACCTCTTGGATAAAGGATGGAAAGAACCCAGATGCGTGGATGCATGTCCAACGGGAGCGCTCAAGTTCGGTGAGGAAAAGGATCTGAAGGTGGAAATAGGCAAATCCCAGATATTACATCCCGAGTTCGGAGCCAAGCCGCGCGTATATTACATAGGCCTGCCCAGGAGCTTCGTAGCTGGAGCCGTCTATTCCCCGGAAGAGGACGAATGTATACAGGACGCAGCTGCTACGTTGACGGACTCCGACACCGGTGAGAAATTCACAGTAAGGACTGACAACTACGGGGACTTCTGGTTTGAGGATATGAAGCTTGACCATACTTATTCCCTGAGGATAGAGAAGGATGAATACTATCCGCAGGAGATACACGACATACGCACAGAAAAGGACGTGAACGTAGGGGACATAGAGCTTCACAGAAAGGTTAAGGCCCGAAAATCTTGACTCGAGGGTGCCTTGCCCGCGTTCCAGGCCTGTGGAAGTGGAAAAGAACAAGTACTGGTTGCTTTATGGAACAGGGCCTGAACACCGTCTGCAATCTTGTCTTCGGGTTGCTACTCCCGTAGCGAAAACAAATGGCAGCCTCATGGCCGCTTGGTTAAATTCACAACTCCCAGATACTTGTCAGTCTTCAGATCAACATGGACCGTCTTCGCTGCATATCCCTTGCATTTAAACTTGACGGAGTACGTTCCCGCGCCGAGGCCATCAAATTCGAAGTCTCCGAAGTTGTTTGTTGTGGTTTCGAGCGACTTGCCGGTAGACTCGTCTGTCAAGGTTGCCGCCACTCCCTCAGCACATTCATCTATGTCACCATATACAACGGAGCCAGCAATGAAAAGCTTCGGCACACCCAGGTAGTGCACTCTCGGCTTGGCTTTGCGTTCAAGGTTGAGGGCTTCAGTTTTCCCGGAAGCCACGATTTTAGAAACGTCACTCTTAGGGTCCTCTAGGTCACCGAAAATTAGAGCCCGACTGGGACATACCTGCACGCACTTGGGGATCTTCCCCTCCTCAAGCCTTTGTACGCAGAACGTGCACTTTTGTGGGAGCTGCTTCTCCTCGTTCCAGAATATTACGTGATAGGGGCAGGCGTCCACTATCTGTCTTTGCCCGACGGCCTTCTTGGGGTCTATTATCACTATCCCATCGGGCCTTTTATATACCGCGCGGTTCTTGGCAGCCTTGACACAGGGCGCGTTGTCGCACTGCATACAAAGTACAGGTATGTATGCGACCTTCACCCAAGGACACGCTCCACGCTCTTTCTTCACGAGGTCCATCCAGAATTGTCCATGCCTGGGCTGGGCCGCGGAATAGGGAGGATAATCGTTTTCCCAATACTCATCTTTGCAGGCTATGAAACAGCTGTAGCAAGCATTGCACTTTGTTATATCTATCACCATACCCCATTTAGCCATATTCATTCCCTCCTCTTTTCAATTTCAACCAGACAGGAGTTCGGAGCCATACCGCAGGCATTCTTAGATATGAAACGATGAGGTGTCAGCAGGTTGATACATCCACCTCTGTCCGGCGATTCGCCAGGCTCTCCGATTGGGTCATAAACAGCGCAGGACTCATACGAATGGACCATGCCGTATGGGACACGCTCTGTAACCTGCGCTGCACATATGACAACTGCTCTGTCGTTGTAGACGTTGACCAAATCACCGTCTCTTATGCCCCTTTTCTCGGCGTCTCTGGAGTTTATCCGAATCACCCAGTAGTACCGTCCATCTTCCTTTTTAACCCTGTGTTCAGGTATTTCATTTATCCAGCTGTCTTTACCATCGTAATGGGTGTGAAAACTATACCTCGGGTGAGGAGTAATGAGCTGAAGGGGGTATTTGGAGTAAAGCTCCTTTGTGTGATGACCTTCCCAGGAAGGGATATACTTGGCCACGGGTGGCCTTTCCCAGTCATCGGGGTCGAACCGTTTGAGGCTTTCTGCTTCAAACTCTATTTTACCCGTCTGGGTAGCCAGGTTACCTTCGGCATCTGGTATGCTTGATACCCCTCCACCCACAGGTCCCCAGTCTGGTGTATCTTTCTTCCGTCCCTCGGCAAACCATCTCAAACTTGGTGTGGACTTATAAGGTTTTGGCAGTGGGACAACAAAGTAGCCTTTCTTTTCAAACTCTTCCCATGAAATGTACTTTGGCAGGTCAGTTACTTGGAACAGCTTTCTTACCCAGTCCAGCTCTGTTAAGCCTCCTTCGGTGAACTTCTCGTAGAAGCCAAGCCTCTCAGCCGCCGCAGCGAATATGTCGTAATCTGCCTTAGATTCTCCCAGTGGCTCAATACATTTCTTCTGTAGCACTATTGTCCTATGGTTGACTCCATAGTGGCTATGAGGAATGTAGCCCGAGCAGTTAGCCCACTCGCCGATGTCCCATCTCTCAAAGTTGGTGCAGGCTGGGAGTATCAAGTCAGCAAGTTGCGCTTCACCTTCCATCCAGATTGACTGGTTAACCACAAACTCAAGCTTGGGACTCCGGTACATCCTGACCCACCTGTTTGTGTTGTTCATGGTGCCGATATAAGCCCCGCCGTACCGCCAGAACATCTTCACCTCAGAGAACCCATCTTCCGGATACTTATATTTCTTGAACTGAGTTTCAGACGAAGCGCCGCAAAAGCCCTTCCCCCGCCACTCCTGAGGCGGATTCAAAATGCATTCAGGAAGTAGGATCCTGGGTATATGCTGTCCCCCGGGATCATTCACTTCAGACCTTACCGGATGTTTTGTTATTCCTCGTGAGATCATCTGGAAGCCCGCGGCAGAGTTCAGTGCGTCACCTGATATTCCCCCTTCAGCATATCCCGGGAAGAAGAAGTCAAAATTCTGGGGGGCACCGTAGTTTGTTGTCCATATGTTGCTACCCGGCTTGCCCATCCCCTGCATGGCTGCCAGCATAACCATATACCTTGCCCATTCTGTCCCGTAGGCCGTCCTGCAGGCTCCTCCTCCAAGTGCGCTCCCGGAGGCCAGCATAGTCTTACGCCTGGCCCACTCCCTTGCCAGGGCCCTTATCTCTCGTGCTGGTACTCCTGTTTCTTTTTCAGCCCATTCACTCGTCTTGGCAAAACCATCTTCTTCACCAAGTATATAGCCTTTCCACTTTTCAAATCCGTGGGCATGTTCCTTGATATATTCCTTATCGTATGTCCCTTCCGTAAGCCAGACATAGGCGATAGCTGCCGCCATCGCTGTGTCAGTTCCCGGCCTGGGAGCAAACCATTTGTCAGCAAAATTCACAGCGGTGGAATTATAATGCTGGTCTACCACAATCATTTTCACCCCCAGCTCCTTCAGCCAGGAACGCCACTGATTTGACTCCTGCCCTGCATAGATTCCGGCGGTGCTCTCAGGGTCAGCAGACCAGTAGATCACCATCTCGGTGTGTTTCAAGGCATCTTCCAGGAGATCGTATTGCTCCGAAACGCCCAGTCTCCAGGCAAATCCCCACATATGCATTGCCCCCCAGTGCCAACCCTCCCAGCTATCCGGATTGTGGTCGACATAGGTAGCATTCAGCATTCCCATGAACCTTAAGAGGCTGCTGTGCCTGTAACCTACATTGCCCCAATTGTGATGTGAAGAAGGCGTGGTAAGGACTGCGCCAGGCCCATAAGTCTTGTGGACACGCTCTATTTCTTTGGCCAGAATATCTAAGGCTTCGTCCCAGCTGATTCGCTTATAGCCTGACGTACCCCTGTTTTCAGCTTTTCTATCTCCTCGCGGATTGAAATCAACTCTCTTAAGGGGATAAAGAAGCCTATCGGGGGAATATATCCTTGACCTCTCAGCCAAGGCATATTGTGCAACGTTCGCCATTCTGGCAGGGGAAAATCTCCTTCCCCGTGCTTTTATAACCCAGGATTCAGCATCATCAGGACTGAGCTCCAGGGGTTCAACGCGTGTTATTTTCCCGTTTTTCACGTACACAAAAAGCGGGCCGCCGACGGTACAATTTGTAAAAACTTGTTCGTCTTTCGTAGAATAAGCCATATTGTCCCTCCTCCTTTGTCGTCTGACGCAGTGTATTATTCTAATACGGTGAACTCACGAGAGTCAACACTTTATTGACCAAGAAATCTCCGTTTGATATACTTAGGTGCAAACTCAGGCAAGCTTACGAATGGGGAGGCAAGATATGCAGGTATTCAACAAACTCAAAACAGTATCACAGTCAGGAGACATTTTGCGTGTAGTCATTGGGATTCTGGTCTTTGGCTCAATCTGGGGCCTTGTGGAAGCTACTCTGGGCGGGGCTTTGCACCTTGTCCACTTCGCCTACAAAGGGGCAATTACAGGGGGCATCGCCATGGCAATCATGGCGACATTTGTCGTCATGTATCGGCGACCCAAGCTCGTATTCTGGCTTGGAGTGATCGCCGTCCTGTTCAAGCCGCTGAGCGCCGTGATTTATGTCCAGCCTATTTTTGGTCCCTCCGTGGTCAACCCTGCCTCGGCAATCCTTCTGGAAGCGCTGGCCTTTACCCTGGTGGTCAGCCTGTTGTTTAAAGGTTTCGAAAGCAGTATCAAGATGCGTATTGGCGCTGGTGTTGCAGCAGGATACCTGAGCTTCATCCTTTTCGGCCCTCTGGCATCAGCAGCAGGTATGGGTAACTGGGCATCCTTGGGACTTGCTGAGACACTCAGTAAAGTGTTTGCCGAGGGTACAGCTTTAGCTATTGCAGGTACTTGTCTGCTGCTCCTGGGATACCTGGTGGGTACAAAGATCCGACCCAATTTCTGGCAATTCATGACTGTGAAGCCCAGGGCCTTCTACGCTAGCACTATAGCCATCACGGCCTTTTGCTGGATTGGCGCGGCGGTGGCCTTCGCATCAGGCCTTTAGTGAGACTGCTCGTTGTAGGTGAACCAGGGTCAGGCAAGACCAGTTGGTGCCGGGAATACATCGACCAGCAGCGAAAACATGGCTCCACTGTCGGTGGAATCCTTTCTCAGGCCACTGAGCAGCAAAGACAACGAACTGGCTTCAACGTAATTGACCTCCTTACCGGCCAAGAGATCCCTTTCGCCCGGCTGTCCCGCCTTAAACGTTTCAAGGGAGGTGAAGTGGTTGGTGACTATACCATCAGCAGGCGTGGGGTAGTGTTTGGCCGCGGTGCTATTAAGAGAGCGGTTGAAAGCAGATGCGATTTGGTGGTCATCGATGAGGTCGGCCCGTTGGAACTGAGTGGCAAAGGGCTTATGCCCGCAGTCGAATTAACCCTAGCCTCACCAGTCAACGTGCTCATAGTAGTGAGGAGTTCGTTAAAAGGAGCACTTCAGAGGCGTTTCCCTCAGTACGAATTTGTGGTCGTCGCTGATTTGACACAATCCCTTTCAGACGTGTCCGAGGCTACACACTGCAAAGCTGTGAAGTAGCCACCTACGAGTCGCGCACAGAAGGTTGCCGGGCTCAAAAAGCAAAATAGAATTGCAGAGACTTTTTTGCGGGGTATATAACCGGTTCCTCTAGTAGTTGACCTTGTCCCTTCCTTTTAGGCCAAGGATCTGTCTCGCTTCGTCGGGTGTAGCTATTTCCCGGTCAAGCTCCCGGGCGATTCTGACTACTTTCTCTACCAGTTCGGCGTTGCTCTTGGCCAATACTCCCTTGCGCACAAAGATATTGTCTTCAAAGCCCACGCGGACGTGCCCACCCATCATTATGGATAGTGTCGCCAGGTTAAACTCGGCGGGATAGCCGGCGCCAATTACCGACCACTTATAGTTCTGCGGCCCGAACAATCGGTCAGCCGTTTGTTTCATGAACATAATATTTTCTAGATCGGCGCCAATCGCTCCCAGAATTCCGGTGACGAATTGCACCCAGATGGGGAATTCCACGAGCTTTCTCTTAATGCAATACTGTATATTGTACAGATGCCCTACGTCATATGCTTCGTGTTCGGGTTTTGTATCATTCTCAGTCATGGTCTTACAGAAGTGCTCGATATCACCAAAGGTATTACGGAAGATGAAATTTATGGTTCCGGCGGCAAAATCCTTCTCCCAGGGATACTTGTAGTCCGAGTCCTTATATCGGTCGGCTATGGGGTGGATCGAGAAGTTGATCGAGCCCATGTTGAATGTAGCCAGCTCCGGTTTGAGAGCCGGGACAACCCTTATCCTTTCCGCCGCTGTCATTTCCATGGTCCCGCCGGTGGTTACGCAGACAATGACATTGCTCTTTGCCTTGATGAGAGTGGCAATATCCCGATAGACCGCTGGGTCGGTAGTCGGCTTGCCGGTCTGGGGGTCCCGGCCATGGATATGTACCGAGGCCGCCCCGGCATCGGAACACCGTACCGCCTCATCGCAGATTTGCTGGGGTGTCAGCGGTAGATAAGGTGTCTGAGTCGGCAGGGTGATATTGCCGGTCAAGGCCGCCGTTATGATAAGCTTTTCCATTTGCTCACTCCTCCTACACGATGTATCTCATTGCACCGAATGCAAAGGCTTTCTGCATGATCACTCAAGATCGTTCTATGCTTTGCCCTGTTCTTTCTTGGTCCACTCGATGAGGTATTCCAGAAGCCTTTCCCTGGACTTGTTGATCTCTTCGGGGGACCAGGTATAGAAACCCTGCCCCGTCTTGAATCCCAGCTCCCCTCTTTTCACCTTTTCCCTTAGGAGGGGCGAGGGATTCGGAGAAGCTTCAAGATGCTTGAGAATATAGTCGTGGATAGACAGGGTCAGGTCGAGTCCAACCATGTCGGCGTTCTCAATAGGTCCCAGAACTGGCAACCGAACAGCAAAACCGTTCTTGATAGCTTCATCAACAGTGGCGGCGTCTGCAATACCATGTTCCACGATGGAGATAGCCTCCCGCCACAAGGCGTGTTGCAGCCGATTGGCGATAAAACCAGGCACATCCTTCATGCACTTCACCGGGTGTTTCCCTGCGTTTTTCATGACCTGATAAGTCGCCTCCATGGCTTCGTCAGAGGTATCTCTTGCCTTGGTGACTTCCACGAGGGGAATCAGGTAAGGGGGGTTCCAGAAATGAGTCCCCAGAATTCTCTCCCGCCGGCGGGCCTTGGCCGCGATTTCGGTTATGCTAATCACCGACGTATTGGTAGCCAGAATAGTCTCTGGAGGACAGAGCTGGTCTAGATTATGAAAGAACTGCTGCTTTAACTCCAGATTTTCGGAGACACACTCAATGACGAAGTGAGCATCGGCGGTGGCCTCGCTCAGTTCGGTGGTGGTTTTGATCCTGCTTATGGCTGGCTCGATTTCACTCTGTAAACCAATCCCTCTTTCAGCCATTGTTGAGAGTGTAGATCTGATTCTTTCAATAGCCGTTCGCAATGCTTCTTGTCTCCTGCCAAAGATACGAACATTGTAGTTCCTGGTGGCAAAGACTTGAGCAACGCCGGGCGCTATCATGCCCGCGCCAATCACGGCAATATTGCTAATCTCCTCAGCTCTTATCAAAGCCCTTCTTTCGTTTGCTGTAGTTTATGCAATTCTATCGCGCAATTAGAAACACAGCTATTCAAAGAAACGGACATTTGCCCTAATAGTTAATAACTACCAGCATACTCACCGGTTTATTGGTCTTGTTGAGTATCGATCTACCCTCGTTGGGACCGATGTAGACTGAGTCCCACGGCCCCAGCGTCATCTCTTCCTTCTCGGTCTTAACGGTGATTTCTCCGTCCAGGACGAAGTAGTATTTCTCCGCTGGCGTAGCGCCGAATTCGGCTCCACCTCCAGGCAGGAAATGGGACATGCCTACCCAGAACTTCTCAGCTCCTGTTTCCTCTTTGCCGCTTAGCCTGAGCGCAACCATCTTGAAATGACCGGGAGCCTCATAGGGCTTGACCTGAGCTAAACTAATCTTCTTCATGTTCTCTCCTTC
>JAOUFZ010000219.1 GCA_029857995.1 Dehalococcoidia bacterium | reverse complement strand
ATATGTTGCCCGGCAACATAACACAACCATGATAATGGCAACGCATGATATGTCTCAAGGGCAGCAACTTGCTGACAGGATAGGGGTGCTTCTTGATGGCAGACTTGTCCAAACAGGCAATGTCACCGACATATTCCGTTCACCTCAAAACGAAGAGGTGGCTCATTTTGTCGGTATGGAGAACATCATAGAAGGCGTAATAATTGCAAACAACGAAGGTATAGCCACGGTAAATATAGGTGGCAATGCCATACAGGCAGTTTCCAACTACCCCGCGGGAAAGGGAGTATATGCTTGCATCAGGCCTGAAGATATCACTTTAGCTTTATCTAGCACCCAGAGTTCGGCAAGGAATTCTTTTCAAGCCAAAGTTACCCGAGTAACCACTCTTGGACCGCTTAGCCGGGTGGAAATAAATTGTGGCTTTCATCTCATAGCTTTAGTCACCAAAATATCAGCAGAAGAATTGAATTTACAAGTGGGCAGGGAAGTCTATGCTACTTTCAAAGCTACCGGTGTGCATATTATGGAAAAGGTAATTAGCCAATGACTGGAATTCTTGATTCTTTCGGACGGAGCATAAATTACCTCCGGGTTTCAGTTACCGACCGTTGCAACCTGCGCTGCCTCTATTGCATGCCACCTGAAGGTGTCCCTCAGATGCCACATAGCGAGATCCTGTCTTACGAAGAGGTTCAGACTGTTGTCCGGGCAGCGACAGAGCTGGGCATCAACAGGATAAGGCTCACTGGTGGCGAGCCCCTGGTTAGAGCCGAATTGCCCAAGCTCATTAAGATGCTCTCTCAAATAGAGGGAATTCAAGAGCTGTCTTTGACGACAAATGGGACGTTTCTGCAGAAATATGCTCTGGAACTTAAGCAAGCAGGCTTGTCCAGAGTTAATGTGAGTCTGGACACGTTTAAAGCCGATAAATTTCAATACATAACCCGTCTTGGAAAATTGAAAGACGTTCTTGAAGGCATCGCGGCAGCAAATGAGGCTGGCTTCCATCCGGTCAAGATAAACACGGTAGTCATGCGGGGCATAAACGATGATGAGATACTGGATTTCGCCAGGATGACCTATGAAGAGGGATGTCATGTCCGATTCATCGAGCTTATGCCCTTCAAGGGTGTAGCAGAGTTTGTATCTTCCGCCGAATTGCGACAACATATTAGTTTGCTTGGCAAGCTTGAGCCTTGTGCGTCCATAACTGGCAACGGACCTGCTATCTACTACCGTTTATCTGGAGCCAAGGGTACTATAGGCTTCATCAGTCCCCTCAGCGAGCTTTCTTTTTGCTCCCGCTGTAACCGCATGCGACTTACTCCAGATGGCAAGTTGCGCCCCTGCCTTCTGGGAGAAGATGAGATTGACGTAAAGACGCCGCTACGCAATAATGCTTCGACAGAGGAGCTAAAACGTTTGATTCTGAAGGCAGTTTCTTCTAAGCCGGAGCATCATCATTTAGAGGGAGGCAATGTCAGGCTGGTGAAGCGAAAAATGTCGCAGATTGGAGGTTGAGAATGGAGTCAGGTCAAATCCACATGATAGACGTTACCCAGAAGAAAGAAACACAACGCCAGGCAGTAGCCAAAGGCAAGGTACAGATGAAGCCCGCTACATTAGAACTTATCCGCAAAGGGGAACTAGAAAAAGGAGATGTCTTAGCCGTAGCAAAAACGGCTGGAATCATGGCCGCAAAAGAAACTTACCATCTTATACCTCTGTGTCACCCTCTCCAGCTCACCCACATTGCAGTTGAATTTAATCTGCCCGAAAACGGCAATCTTGTTGAAATCACCGCCAGCACTAAGGGGATAGGTAAAACTGGATTTGAAATGGAAGCGCTAGTAGCCGTATCTATGAGTGCTTTGACCATATATGATATGTGCAAAGCGGTGGACAGAAGTATGACCATTGGAGAGATTCGTCTGGTAAGGAAGAGTGGAGGCAAAAGCGGGCTTTATGTCGCCGGCGAATAAGATAAAAGGGCAACCTTAGACAATTCCAGCTTCACTTTTCTTTGCCCGCGGCGTGCATCTGCGGTTTAACTAGTATTTCCTCAAGGGGAAGTCGTGGCCGAGGCGGAGGAATCTCCTCAGCAGCATAGCCTACCGGTATTACGGCCACTGGCAATAACGTATCACCCAGGCCAAACAAGCGGTTTATCTCGGCAGGGTCCTCAAATGCCCCTACCCAACAGGTGTTTAACCCCAGCGCCGTAGCCATCAACACTAGATGCTCAATAGCAATATAGGTAT
>JAOUFZ010000218.1 GCA_029857995.1 Dehalococcoidia bacterium | reverse complement strand
AAATCAATATGTGGCACAATACTTTTAGTGGTACGAACACGGCAGTGGGTTCAAAGCTGCCGTAGCACGATGGTATCGAATGCCTCTTTAGGCGTTTGCCGCCAAACTGTATCTTCGCGCCCTTGATGCGTAATAGCTTATCAATGTGCTCCTCAATCATCTCGTTGGTCCAAGTTAGCACCGGACCGATAGTAAGATCTTTTATGCTGCGTTTGGCGGCAAGTTCTGCTATTCTCACTAGGAGTCCAAGCTTCATCCACTTCTCGTGGACAGCCAATAGACTCTGGGCCGAACACTTCTGACCACTAGCCGCGTAGGCATCCATATCACACTGTGCTGCTACAAAGTCGATCATAGACGGGATTGCATTCGGCCCGACTATTTTCCAGTCGAAGCCAGCATCCTCAATCCGGCACTTTCCTTTGGTCAGCTCCAGTAGCCGCTCCGCAACGGAAGTACTGCCGGTGAACTGCGTAAACTGAATGACGGGGTTGGTAACTAGTTTCTCCATGACCTGACCGCTGCAGTGAATCAGAAGCAGGTCTTGCGCAGGCATTCCACAATGCAGGAGCAGCCTCACAAAAGCTTCGGCAACAATGGAGGTAATTGTCGCTTGCTTGAGAACTGGCTTGTTCCCCATATACAAGGCGCCCATCGTCTGTAGGGCCATTATCTCCAGTGGGAAATTGAAAGGCGTGATCACGGCGACCGGGCCGTGAGGCCAGCGATAGTCAATGGCCTCCTGCCCTAGGTGATTGCCCGGGGTAGTCTGTCCCTTGGCAAGGAACCTGACTTGATCGCCTGAGAAGTTCTCCAGGAATGTGGCTGTCACAGTGACTTCATTGCGGCATTGCTCACTGTCCTTGGGCATAACTCTCTGAATCAGCCTCGTGAAGTAGCTTTCCCCGTCGCTACTTCTGAGAAAATCGGCGAGCCTTTCGCTAATCGCTCCATACAAGAGGTATCTTTCGACATTCATGATCGGGTTATGCAAACCATATTTGGGGCATTTTGCCAGTGATTGAATGAAAGGTGCCAGTTCCTCTTCGCTCGTGTCGGGCATCTGGATGAACGGTTCGCCTGACATCGGGTCTACGACGTCCCTGTACTTTTTGGCTTCCACCCATTTCCCATTGATGAAATTCATCAGACGAGCTGGCCTGCTACTCGAGATCTCATCAGGTTGCCAGGGGAAGATGTCATCTCGCGTCGGCGTTCTAACTCTGTTCATGTGTTACCACACCTCATTTCTGTTTTGATTCTTGCTTCTACGACAGGTTGATCCGCGGGCAGTCCTCGGCATACTGCAACGGGGATTTGTTTGGCGAAGGGAATATGGAACTCCAGGGGCATCAGGGAGTTGGCCAGAAGTCTCATCAGTTGCCCTCTCACCTGTCCTCCTAACGGCCGCTTCCACGCGTCAGCTGAGTGGGCTGGGTACCCATTAACGTTACCAGAATGCTATCTGTTTCCTCAGTGTTTGTCAAACTCTTGGCTCCGCTACATCGCTTGGTGCATTGGCTCAAGGCGCTGACTAGTGAATATGAAACTCGCCGTGGCAGCTCTCGTTGCAGGCTCTCAGAAGACGTCTCCCTAATTCGAACTGCCAGGTGCCTGTTTGCTGACACCGATCATGAGGGCAATAACCAATCGGTGGCAGAGAGCGCTCGTCTCTAATGACAGGCCACGTCAATAGGTGCGTGGGTGGACAATTCTAGGAAAATATGCTAGGTTTGCGTCAACATAGGATTAACACGGTTACGGTTACCCTGTGTTCCTAATTAATACCGCGAGAAGGATTTTGAAGAGCATTGTTCGAGGAAATCTTACCAGGTCTTTATAGAATTAATGTTCCTCTCCCGGGAAGTCCTCTCAAAGCCACCAACTCTTATGTTGTAAAGGGGACAGACCAATCTTTAATTATTGATACCGGATGGAATCGGGAAGACTGCATGGCGGCACTTGTTTCCGGCTTGCGGGAATGTGGGGTGGACCTGAAGCAGGCCGATTTCTTCATCACCCACATGCATGCAGACCACTCGGGTTTAGTCTCAAATCTCGCCGAGCAAGGGGCGAGAATCTACTTCGGCGAGGCAGATGCAGAAATCATTAGGTCTAGTGCGCCTGAGCATTGGGAGAAGATGATTGATTTGGCTCGTAAATGCGGATTTCCTGGAGAGGAGCTGGAAAAGGCTGTTGGAAGCCACCCCGGTCGCAGATATAGCCCAGACAATTCATTGAATATATGTGTCTCAAAGGATGGCG
>JAOUFZ010000217.1 GCA_029857995.1 Dehalococcoidia bacterium | reverse complement strand
TTCCCCAAAACCAGGCCTCTTCCCATACATGAGGAGGTAGGTCCTGAAAACCCTGGTGGTCAATGACAGGATCCCAATTATAGACAGCACCAGCACCGCTATACTGGCAACCAGCTGCCAGGCAGGTATTGCACTTACGCCCAGCCTCATTATCGCTTCCACAGGAGCTGATAGAGGGAAAATGGTAAAAAAGACCCAGACTGGGTTGTCCGGCAAGAACATGAGCAAAGATGTGAACCAGAGTGGTATAAGTGCGGGAATTGTAAAAACCCCTATCAGTTGTTGCCCTTCCCGGGAACTGGAACTGATGGCGCCGATAGCCGCCGAAATCACAGCGAACAACAAGTAACCGAGGATGAAATACACTACGGCCAGGGCAATGAAGTTGGGTGGTAACCTTATCGTGCTAATGAAGCCGCCTATGGATGACGAAGCCAGGTTCAATAGGAGTGGCGCTGAGATTACCCAGACGGCCACCTGCACCAACCCGGCAGCACCAATCCCCAAAACCTTGCCGGTCAGCAATTGGCGGGCGGAAACAGACGACAACAATATCTCGATCAGGCGATTCTCTTTCTCTTCACCCAGCCCTTGCAGCAGATAAGTGGAGGAGAAAATGATAGATAGCGCCAGTAGAATGCTAAAGACAAATGGAATAATCAATGCCCCGTATCCGCCTTGCTCTGGAGCCACGGCACCAGTTTCGGTGAGCCTGGTGGTAACCAGATTCAAGGGCGCTCCAATCCTGGCTGCAGTGGCCGCGGGCACCTTCCCTGCCAGCAGATTGTTCAAGAGGAAATTGTTAATTGCCGCTGTTACGGCGGGGGACGCCGTAAGCTGCTTTTCCAGGGTATAACGGTCAATCACGCCCGTAGAAATATAATCTTGCGGAATAACAAAATACTCGCTAATATCGCCGCTGATCAGCGCATCGGTCGCATCATCCGGTGTGTCGAAGCGGGCCAGCGTTATGTTTCCCTGATCGGTATACTGCTGGAATCCGCCCAGCTCATCCACATATCCAATGGTCGCCGCTTCCACTGTCGGTCTGGCAATTCCTGATACGAGCTGGGAAACCCCTATTAGTAGAATCGCTATGAGTGGCACGATAACGGTCATAATAATGAAGCCTCTTCTCTTCATCATGTGCCGGAATTCGTGCCTCAATATCAGAAGCGTTTTATTCATGATCTTTACCCACCACTCTCAGGAATATTTCGTTCAGCGGAGGGGTAGCTATTTCAAAGCGACTGATTACTATTCCACGACTTACCAATCGTTCGAGGATTTGCTGGGGAGTCGCATTTCCATCGAGGACCAGCTCCACATAGCCTTTGTGGGTGCGTTTCTCAATTACTCCCGGTACTTCTCCCAGCTCTCCCTCGAACTCCAGCAGGACCGAATTGCTTCTATACTTGGACTTGATTTCAGCCAGATTCCCGTAGAGAACCAAGCGTCCGTGGTTGATCATCAATATGCGGTCGCATAGTTCCTCAATTTCATTCATCTGGTGTGTGCTCAGAATTAAAGCTTTACCCTGATTCCGCAGGTTAAAGAGCATCCCTTTCAGTAACTCGGTGTTGACAGGGTCCAGCCCGGCAAAGGGTTCGTCCAGAACAACCAGTTCTGGGTCGTGGATAACACTAACTATGAACTGGATAATCTGTCCCATGCCCCGGCTCAACTCTTCAATCTTTTTCCTTTTGTGGGGCAGCATACCGGTCTGATCGAGCAGTTCGTTAGCTCTTTCCTCGGCTGAGTGCGCGTCCACACCCTTGAGGGAGGCAAGATAGATGATGGAGTCGAGGACTCCCATCTTTTTGTAAAGTCCTCTTTCCTCAGGCAGGTAGCCAAGTTTATTTTTGGTAGCTTCGCTCAGCTTTTCACCGAGGATGGTCACATCGCCCGAGTCCGGCTTGATGATATCCATCATCATCCTGATGGTGGTAGTCTTGCCAGCACCATTAGGACCAATGAGGCCGAATATCTCGCCTTGAGCCACTGAGAAGGACAAATCGTCAACCGCAACCTTGTCGGTAAAGGACTTAACTACGTGGTTGACTTCACCTGCAAGCATAGTAGCAGTTCTTTTCTGCTTCGCATTTTAGCACATCGTCGATAATGTTGGTCACTGTATAGGAAATCGTATTTTCTTCAATGACTAAACCCACAGAGGCTGACTCGCTTTGTGGACGTGACGTATATTGCAGTCTTGACAAGTAGATTAGACACGCTTAAGATAGATTCGCTAGTAGATTTTCGAAATTCGGGGACGAGGATT
>JAOUFZ010000051.1 GCA_029857995.1 Dehalococcoidia bacterium | reverse complement strand
GGCGAGTATTTCCTCAGTAATTCTTTTTCCCTCTCCCTCATTTTTTTCTCTTCCTGTGGCTCTTGGTGGTCATACCCCAAAAGATGAAGTATCCCGTGGGTAACCAACAATGCCAACTCTCTTTCCAGTAGGTGTCCCTGCTCTTTGGCTTGTGCCAGCGCTTCGGGATAAGAGATGATTACCTCTCCCAGGCGAGTCACTCCGTCAGGCGGAAGTGCGAAGGAAGAGTCAGCTCCCTTCTGCGGAAGCATGTAGAACGCCAGCACATCCGTAGGTTCATCCACCCCGCGGTAGTCTCGATTGAGTCTTTGCACCGTCTCAGAATCGGTGAAGACCAGGCTCACCTCATAAGGGGAAGGCACTCCTTCAGCTTTAATGACTTGCCGAACTATCTTCTTGACCGAGCCTTCGTCCACTAACGCCCGAAATTCGTCCTCAGCGTAGATGCCGATTTGTTCCTTCACAATAAATCACCCGGCGGAGTATCATAACAGGCAATTCAATTGGTTTCAACGAATGTAGTAAAATAACATAGATGACTGTAACGCCTCTCAGAAAGCAGTATCTCAGGGTCAAGCAAAAGTATCCCGAGGCCATAGTTTTCTTCCGCCTAGGCGACTTCTATGAGACCTTCGATGAAGATGCCAAAGTGGCTTCGCGGGAGCTGGACGTTGTCCTAACCTCCCGGGAGATGGGCAAAGGACAGCGGGTACCCATGGCAGGGATACCCCATCACGCTCTGGATAACTATCTGACTAAGCTCATTAACCGCGGTCACAAAGTAGCTATTTGCGAGCAGCTTAGTCCACCGGGCAAAGGACTGGTGGAAAGGGATGTCATTCGCGTGGTAACGCCCGGAACGGTGGTGGAGCCTAATCTACTTGCCAGTAAGAGCAATAACTATCTCGGCAGCGTGGTCATTGTAGGGGAGGAAGCAGGGATTGCCTACGTTGATATCACTACCAGCGAATTTGCCACCACGCAGCTTCCTATCGAGAGAGTCATGCCGGAATTGGAGCGACTTCAGCCTAGCGAAGTTCTTATTCCCGAAGGTGCCGACGATTATGCCCAATTGCCGTTCACCATAACGCGACTCGATGACTATTGCTTTGATTTGGAAATTGGCCGGGAAGCCTTGCTGGAACACTTCGATGTGGCTAGCCTGGAAGGGTATGGCTGTGCCCGCTTGCCTTTGGCCATAAGGGCCGCCTGCGCATTGATACATTATGTCAAGGAAACGCAAAAGGAGACTCTACCCCAGCTAAGCAAACTTGCTACCTACTCTACAGATTCCTTTATGACCCTCGATGGCCAGACCATCCGTAATCTAGAGCTCTTTCAGGGCGGCAGGTGGGGAGAAGCCGGCCACTCCCTCCTCTCTATCATTGATCTAACCAAGACAGCTATGGGTGGCAGGCTGCTTAAGAATTGGCTGGGACATCCCCTTCTGGACTTCGCCATATTGAACCGACGACAAGAGGCGGTTGCCTGGTTCTATGGAAACAACCTGGCTAGACAGAAGGTCGTTTCCCTCTTGGCAGATATTGCTGATCTGGAGAGGCTCGTTAATCGAGTGATGAGTGGCAGAGTCATGCCCCGGGAACTGCTAGCGCTTCGCTCCAGTTTGGAGAAGGTGCCCGACTTGAAAGCGGCGATGGCAAGCGGAGACGCCATAAACCGGCTAAGCGACGAACTCAAGCCTTGTCCTGACGTTGTCGACCTGATCGCCAGGGCCATTGCCGACGAACCGGGGGATTTGGAGCAAGGCGGGGTGATAAAGGAAGGTTTCTCCTCTGAGCTGGATGAAATTCGCCGCAATTCCCGGCAAGCCAAGCAATATCTGGCTGGCCTGGAGCAAAGGGAAAGACAGCGCACAGGGATTAAATCTTTAAAGGTAGGCTACAACCGGGTATTTGGCTACTATATCGAGGTATCCCGGGCTAATCTCAACCTGGTTCCCCCAGACTACATTCGTAAGCAGACTCTGGCGGAAGCGGAAAGGTTCTTCACCCCCGAACTTAAGGAATACGAATCGCTGATTCTCAATGCGCAGGAGAAAATTGCTGACCTGGAATCTGCCATTTTTCGACAGCTCTGCCAGCAGATAAGTGCTGTAGGTGAGCAAATCCTGGCCACCGCCAGAGCCATCGCTCAGATTGATGTCCTTTGCAGCCTTGCTGAGATTGCCGTGCGTCATGGTTATGTCAAGCCAACGCTGACCACCGACGACACCATTGACATCAAGGGAGGACGCCACCCGATTGTGGAACAGAGCATAGGCAAAGATAATTTTGTTCCTAACGACGCTTGTTTATGCAATAGGGACAATCAGCTTATCATACTCACCGGCCCCAATATGTCGGGGAAGTCGACCTATCTCAGGCAGGTAGTTCTAATCATCCTTTTAGCCCAGATAGGTAGCTTTGTTCCTGCTGATTCAGCGCATATTGGAATTGTTGACCGCATCTTTACTCGCATTGGTGCACAGGAGGACTTAGCCGCCGGGCAGTCCACTTTTATGGTGGAGATGACTGAAGCGGCAAATATCTTGAATAATGCTACTCCCCGCTCCTTTGTCATCCTGGATGAGATTGGACGAGGCACTTCCACCTATGATGGACTTTCCATTGCCTGGGCAGTAGCCGAGTTTATCCATAACCACCCTGAGCTTGGAACGAAGACCATTTTTGCTACCCATTATCATGAGCTGGTGGATTTGGCTGGTATCCTGCCCAGAGTGAAAAACTTCAACGTAGCGGTGGCAGAGGAAGGAGACAGAGTTATCTTTCTGCATAAGATTGTCCCCGGGGGCACTGACAGAAGCTATGGTATCCATGTGGCTCAGCTAGCCGGCTTGCCCAAATCGGTAATTATTCGGGCTCAGGAAGTCTTAGCTGAACTGGAGAGCCATCCTTCTAGGAAAAGCAAGGTGCTGCATCGCAAATCATCACTCCAGATGCCTCTTTTCTCGAAAGGCTCCCTGTTAGCTGAGGAAATTGCCAGGCTTGACGTTGATTCCATGTCTCCTCTGGAAGCGATTACCAAGCTTTATGAACTCAAGCGAATGGCTCGGGACGATAAGGACTCACGGTCTCACGAAACGGGCATTTCACCCGCACCTTAGTCCTGTCCCTTCAACGGAGAAGAATTTCATACGAGATTGTGCGGAAGGCCCTATTTATAAGACCAGGCAGTAGTATTATTGAGGCATAGCGGTGTGGAACTCTCTCTCCGCCTCTGTTTGGATGTGAGCCAAGAAATCAACGCATTCCTTGGCTATTCCCAGGGCATCCAGATGATAGAGAGAGCGAAGAAAATCTTGCTTTCCATGGGTTACAAACTCGTCAGGAATGCCTAATCTCTTCACTTTGACATCTGAGGCCCCAGCCTGTTCCAGGAGCTCCAGCACCGCGGCACCAAAGCCGCCGCTAAGGGCATTCTCCTCTACAATGACCATCTTTTTGGTATGGCTGGCTACATCCAAAATAAGCTCTGTATCCAAAGGCTTGGCGAATCGGGCATTGATCACCATGGCATCAATTCCGCGCAGAGCTAAATGTTCCGCTGCTTCCAGAGAAGGCATAACGGTAGAGCCAATACCTATTATGACTATATCTTCACCTTGCTTCATCATCTCAGCTTTGCCTATGGGAAGTTGATGGAGTTTGGCAGCCAAGGGCATGTCTGGTCCCGGACCCCGAGGATAGCGAATTGCCATCGTGTGTTCTGCATTGGTAGCAGTATAGAGCAAGTCTTGAAGTTCATTCCCGTCCTTAGGTGCGCAAACAATCATATTAGGCATCAAACGGAGATAGGATAAGTCAAACATGCCTTGGTGTGTTTTGCCGTCCTCTCCGACAATGCCGCTGCGGTCGAGGGCAAAAATGACAGGCAGATCGGGGAGACAAACATCGTGCAACACCTGGTCAAAGGCACGCTGTAAGAAAGTGGAATATATAGCTACAATGGGTATAAAGCCCTGGGTAGCTAGACCAGCGGCCAAGGTAACTGCATGCTGTTCAGAAATTCCTACATCGTAAATGCGTTGCGGAAACTCTTTGACCAGAGAAGACAGGCTATTGCCTTCAACCATGGCAGCGCTTATTACTACCACCTTGGGATTGTCCCTCAGCAGTCCACCAACTGTTCGAGCAAATACCTGACTATAAGTAGGTATTGTGCCGAGGCCCTCGCCTCTGGGAGATAGCCCGTGAAAGCGGGTGGGATTGTCCTCGGCTGGTTTGTAACCCTTGCCCTTCTTAGTCAAGACATGGACAATAACCGGCTTGTAGTAATTCTTGGCTTGAGTCAGAACTATTTCCAATTCAGCAGTGTTATGACCATCTATGGGACCCAGGTAAGTAAAGCCAAGTTGCTCCCACATCATGGTGGGCATGAGCACTGCCTTCACCCCTTCCCTAAGACGGCGCAATGCCCCCTGCAGCCTCTTTCCTCCAGGCAACAAAGACAGCAACCGATTTGTCTGTTTCTTAGCCCTTATATAGCCACGGGTTGTTCGCACTACGTTTAGCCGCCTGGCTATTGCTCCTACTGTGGGCGAAATGGACATGCCGTTGTCATTGAGTACCACGATAAGCCTTGTGCCCAAATGCCCGGCGTGATTCAGCGCTTCGTAAGTCATGCCACAGGTGAGGCATCCATCGCCGATGACAGCTACGACATGGTGATCATCGCCAGCACGGTCACGGGCCAGAGTCATGCCCAAAGCTGCTGAAATAGAGGTGCCACCGTGTCCCGTAGTGAAGGCATCGTGAGGACTTTCATCTCTATCAGGAAATCCTGAGAGTCCCTGGTATTGGCGAAGAGAGGTAAATTGCTCCCTTCGTCCCGTTAATAGCTTATGAACATAACTCTGGTGTCCCACATCCCAGATTAGCTTGTCTTTCGGGCTATCAAATACCCGGTGCAAGGCAACGGTAAGTTCCACCACTCCCAGATTGGATGCTAGATGGCCTCCGTTTTCGCTGACTTTGCCTACCAGTAACTCCCTAAGCTCGGAACAAAGTTCAGCAAGTTCATCTTGGCTTAACCCCTTAACATCGCTGGGGCCGTTTATTTTGTCCAGAATATTAGACACCTCACTCTCCCACTCTAGATTATAACAAATTTTACTCTCAGGGATGCTCTGGCAACTAAGATTGTTGTGCTAAGCTCGAAGGAGCCGCTTAAATATACCTTTGAATCCGCCCGCCCTTCCCTTGATAGCAGCATAGTCTATCTCGCCCAGCATCAAGCCACATAGAGCTCTCCACAACGCGTCACCTTGGTTGAGCATTCCAAACGCCAGATGAGGGAAGCGGATAAAGAACTTCGATAGCACACGCACTATCCTCAACTCGGACATTATTTTTTTATCCACCGCTTCTTGGTAATCCTGCAATTCGACTTCGCCGCTCACCAGAGAGCCTTCGATAACTGCTGCGGCAAGCTGGGCACTCTGGATAGCGTTATGAATGCCCTCACCCGTTAATGGCTCAGCAAGCCCAGCCGCATCTCCCAGAAGCAGGGCTTTGTTTTGCCAAACAAGCCTCCCTTTTGTGCACGTTGGTATCAAGTGGCTACCGGACCTGGCGATGGTATAACTGCCAATATTTAGTGAATCTAGAAACTTCTGATGGCGGGCATACAAATCTCTTGCCCTGGAGGCATGACATCCAGCTCCAATAGAGAGATGGTCACGCTTGGGGAAGATCCATGCATAACCCCCAGGGATGCACCCCAAGTCTAGCTGGGCCCGCGATTTCCATTTTGCCAGCTCTTCCTCGGGCACGACAATTTCCGACTCTATTCCCATGAGATACTCGATGCTCCTTCCCATGCCCAGCTCTTTTGCTACTATGCTATAAGCGCCATCCGCCCCGACCACAAGCCGAGAGCGAAAAGCGCTGTCGTCAGTAGAAATCTCAACCCAGTCACCGCTCACCTGTACTTGTGTTACCTTCTGACCATCCATGAGCACAGCTCCGAGTCCTTGCGCCCTCTTAACCAAAAAATGGTCAAATACATCACGCATCACGGTATACATCAGTGGCTGAGTATGTTGTCCCAGGTAAGGGCTGCCTAGATTGAAAGTAAAGCTAACCTCATGAATTACGTCTTCTGCCACCTCGGAGATATCGAAATCCAGAAGTCTTGCCGCCTTGCTGGTGACTCCGCCAGCACAACACTTATAGCGCGGCAATTTCTCCTTCTCTAAAAGTAGTACTCCAATCCCCTTCTTGGCTAGCTCATAGGCCAGTGTCGCCCCAGCCGGGCCAGCACCCACAATGGTTACATCGTAGTTTTTTTTCAAAGACCCAACACCCCTAACAAGTGAAGCGACGCCAACCCATTTTCAATTATACCACTGCTACATAATGAATAGACCTTGCCTGGCGACCTATCCCCCGATCCCTCTCTTGATAAGGGGTCTGTTCAAAAAGAGAACAGGATTCTTCGCTTCTGTCCGCATGATAGCTCGAATGCATATCCACGTCCTTCATACCTTGGCTTTGGTTCCTTCTGAAGTTTTGATCAATCCAAATCATAGTAGTGTTTGGGTCATATTTTTGTGATTTAGCAACTCTTCTTTCAGCTAGATTCTAGTTGATTTAACCCCTTGACATCTTTTTTTAAAAGTGTTAATCTTACCTCCAGATATCTCATACGATTGATTAAAATGCGAACGGGACTATTGCTCAGTAAGGCATTTGTGCAGCCGGTATGTAGAATACAAAGGGGCAACTCCCAATTATCTCATTACTTACCTCCTTTCCTTTTTCATATATGGATATAGGCGACGCGAGCGAGTCAAACTCCCGCCGCCTCCTATCTAGGTATTCCTGGTGGACAGCTCACATCCTCGCCCGTACCCATTTTGTAGCTCTCTGCCTTGACTGGAAAGAGCAACAATTCTTCAAAAAAGGTCAATACCTCAAACCGATATTACTTACCAAAAATTTGTTCATTGCTTAAATTCCATTGAGCACATTTTTAGTGAATCATGATTTGCAGAGTGTGGAATTGCATGAATTGGAGGGACTCACTATTAGGTCGCATTCATTTGCTGTGAATGATAAAATGGAGTTATCATTGGAGGATTTCAAGGCGATCAAAGCCCCATGAAATAGTAAGGAGGGACTAAATATGAAGGCGAATCTTGAATCTGCGGAGCTAAGTTTGAGATTATGGCGTCGGCTATACGAAACCTACACCTTGCTTAAGCGGTGCGAGGACCAGATATTTGAGGAACATGGACTTACCACGGAGCAGTACGCAGTGCTTGTGAGTCTGTCATACCTCGGCCAGCCTGCAAGGATAACTGACATAGCCCGGTGGCTGGAGCGTAGTACGAACAGCATCAGTATGATAGTCGATCGCATGGTCAAAGCTGGTCTGGTCAGAAGAGCGAGAGACAAGGTTGATCGCAGGGTGGTATATGTGAGTAAGACCAGCAAGGCGGAATCTCTCTTTAGACCGGCAACCATGGAAAGCTTTGCGAGTGTCCAGAAAATCTTGTCGCCGATACCACATAAAGACGGTCTCACTCTTCTAAATCTGCTCGGGCAAGTCAAATACGAGACATTGAAATGTGTAAATCGGGAAGTGGATATAGAAGAAATTAAGAGAGATGAGCTCAAGCAAGCAGCCAATATAAAGAAATGGGTGAACCAGTATGGTCTGTCCTCCACACCTAAGACCAAACTTCAGCGTGGTAAGAAGAAAAAGACTACACGATAAGGACAACTAACTTCACTTATGGTAGCTGGCGCAGAGTAGCCCCGCAGGGTATTCAATATTCCCGGTAGGACAAAACACGCTTCCCGTTTCAACCCACAGGTAAAACATCTCAGCCACCGCTGTCATTAATGTGCGGTGGCCCGGTACACGGTAAGGTACGTATCAAAGGACCGATAAATATAACTGAGCTGGTTGAGATAGATGGGTAACACCTTATATGTTTGTAACATTGGGTAATAAGCTTCCGTGTCCTTGCGAGCGGAAGGCATGGCAATCTCCTTGCGAAGCTGGAGCCTGCTACGGTTGGAGTGAGAAACCTCACTTGGAGATTGCGGAGCCTGTTCCGAAACGAAAGCGAGGAATCTCACTCCTCGCAATGACAGAAGAGAAATGTCACTAAGGTACTGAACGAGGACAATAGCTAGACAATTTGTTATATAATATAGCGTTGCCTAGTCGGAATCCAAAAAAGGTGGCGGGGAATTGTCAGGCCAATCTTACGACGTCATCATAGTAGGGGCAGGGCCAGCCGGAAGCTACATAGCTTACGAACTAGCCTCTTCAGGTCACGGTGTCGCTGTTTTTGAAGAAAAAGGTGCGTCGGGACTCAATATCTGTTGCACAGGAATAATCAGTACCGAATGTTTCCAGTCCCTGGACCTGGGCAAAGACATGATACTGACGGAGGTGAAGTCAGTCAAATTCTATTCCCCTTCAGGGAGATGCTTAAAATTCCAAACTGATAATGTCCAAGCCTGCGTTGTTGATCGGCTTTTGCTCGACAAGGCACTAGCTTCTAAAGCCCAGGCTCAGGGCGCACAATATTTCTTCTCTTCCCCAGTCATTGATATTGTTCCTGGGAAGGATAGCATACAGGTGGAAACTTCGTGCTCCGGAGCCAGGGAGATCTTCAGTGCCAGAGCTGTAGTCCTGGCTAACGGATTCACGCCCAAGCTGCCCCACAAGCTAGGTCTGGGCAGAATCAAGCGTTTCCTCATCGGTGCTCAGGCCGAAATTGAAGCGAAAGACATTGATGAATTCGAAGTATACTTTGGTCAGGGAATAGCCCCAGGTGCGTTTGCCTGGCTTGTGCCAATTTCCGCCAACAAAGCATACGTTGGTCTCTTAGCAACATCCCAGGCCAAGCTATATCTACAAAAATTTCTCGACAGTCTCTTTAGCCAGGGTAGAATAACAAGTCGGGACGTGGAAATCCGGCAAAGGGCTGTCCCCATAGGGACTTTAACTCGCAGCTACGGAGATAGGTTACTGGTTATTGGCGACGCCGCCGGGCAGGTGAAGCCAACGACCGGTGGAGGAATATACTTCGGGCATCTTGGTGCCCGGATAGCAGCCGAGGTGCTCGATGGGGCTCTAAGCAATGATAGTTTAACCGCCGACCAGCTTTCGCGCTATCAGAAGAAGTGGAGAGCAAAAATGGACAGGGAACTCTCCCACGGCTACTGGGCTAGATGGGTTTATAGCAAACTAAGTGACCGCCAAATCGAGGGAATATTCAACATATTGAATTCTGATGGCATGACTGAAACTCTACTCAACTCAGGTAATTTTTCCTTCGATTGGCACAGCAGATTAGTTTCAGCCATCCTGCGACGTAGCTCGGCCTATCCCTTGCTGAAAATAAGGCATCTCATTTTTCGCGAGGCTAGCTTATGACTCAAACAAATTATCCTCCCCAGCATGTAGCCATCATCATGGATGGCAACGGCAGATGGGCAAGGAAACGCCGCTTACCCAGGCTTGCCGGACATAACGCCGGTGGTGATAATATTCGCCCGGTCGTCAAGATTTTTGTTGACCATGGAGTGAAA
>JAOUFZ010000050.1 GCA_029857995.1 Dehalococcoidia bacterium | reverse complement strand
ACTCCAGAAAAAATGGCAATTCTTACAAAACGAATCATCCCGGCTTCCCCCATGCTCTTCCCCCTATCCGTCGCAACCCTACAGCCCGAACCTGTCCTTCGGCGGTGCAGAATCCGAGCGCACGACACGGGCAAGGCCCGCCACAAATCAGGCATTATTTCCCCGAATAGAGGTAGGTATTTACAACATCGAATGAGGCTACGTGTCCTTGAAGATTCGTCAATATAGGTGTACACTGGGTAATAGAGTATAGAGCGGAGGTGCCCAATGAAGGCTTTGATAGTATATGACTCAGTTTATGGGAATACGGAGAAAATCGCCAAGGCTATTGCTGAAGCTATTACCCCGTCCAATGAGGTCAAGGTACTGCGGGTCGGCGAGGCGAACCCCTCGGAACTGGCATCCGTTAACCTTCTCATTGTAGGTTCACCGACCCATGCGGGCAGGCCGATACCGGTGGTTCAAGACTTCCTTAACAAGGTCCCTGAGCTTTCTCTAAAAGGTGTCAACGTAGCTGCGTTCGACACCAGAATCTCGAAGAAGATCGTCGGGATGTTTGGATATGCCGCGGGACGCATCGCCGGCAATCTGAAAAAAAAGGGCGGTACTCTCATAGCGTCTCCGGAGGGTTTCTTCGTTACAGGCGGCCAAGGTCCACTGAAAGAAGGAGAACTGGAGCGGGCTGCCGGTTGGGCTAAAGGAATTTTACAGAGCAAGAAGTAATTTCGTAGGACCCTTCCCCATTTCAACCACAAAAACATTCTCGAATTCGAGGGACACCATACCAATCAGGCCTGCTACAAAGCAAATATTATGTCCCCAGAATATTATTCTCGAAGTAGTGCTTCATTCAGTCATTTTGGGGTGACTCCTCAGGTTTGCGATTATTTGAAGAATAAATGATCCGAGCATGATGAGCCCCCAGACCAAAGAAGTCTTCCACGGCATCACCACAAATCCATAGTTCATCGCGTAATAGAGACCCAGGTAGGGTACCAGCCGCTTCCAGTTCTTCCTCCAGCTCTCGCGAAAATTGATTTTCAATCTGTAATCATATAGCCATTCTACAAGCAAAAAGGCCAGGAAGATCCCGAGAAAGATGCTGTATCGTACTGTTTCATTTTCCTGTCGCACCAGGAAAATTCCATAGGCCGCAGGAACAGCCAACAGAAAATAAATCCAACCGAACCGATTAAGAAGGTCTAGTCTGTTCTTTCGGACAAGAAAGAGCAAAATCAGAAAGACGCTGTTCACTAATCCGAGGACAAAGAAATACACTTCTAACATCTCGACTCGTCTCTTTCTACGAATTCCGGGATACCATACCGGTCAGGCCTACTGCAAATCAGGTATTATGTCCCCCGGATACCACAGGAAAAGGCCCAATCTTCAGAAGATGATTGCACAATACTGACTATTGTGCAATTCCACTCCGTCCAGAAGAATCATGAGGCAAAATTTCATGTCCGCTAAGAAGTCAGGCAGGGCCGCAGTGCTCCAGGTTTCAAGTCAATTAAGGGGTGGAGCATCACTCCTTAGAAAACTCAGCACTTCCCGGTTGAATACGTTTCTCATCTCGAAGGAAAAACAATGAGAACCACCCTCAACTTTGACTAGCTTAGCGTTGGGTATTTTGCCGGCTATCACCTCGGAAGAAACGGGCTTGATGATTCTATCTCCAGTTCCCACAATAACCAGGGTAGGGGCAGTGATTGATGATAGTCTATCCAGCGTATTGTGTTTCAGACAAGCCTCGCTCTGTCCCGCAATTCCGACCCTACCTGAAGCTCCCTTGAACCTGGTCTGGACCCTGGCGAGGAGGCCAAAGACGAATCTGTAAAGCGGCTTATTAAAAGCCAAGCCGACCATAGCGCTGACTTTCCTCTCAGGAGTTAGTTGCAAGAATTTAGCCTGCTCCAGACTATCTCCGCTCGTGTCATCCTGGGAGGCATATGTACAGGCCAACACCAGCTTCATAACTCTCTGCGGATAGTTTATAGCCAGCTCCTGGGCAATCATGCCACCCATGGAAACGCCCATAATATGGGCTTTTTCAATCCCTAAAAGGTTCATAAGTCTTACTATATCGTCGGCCATCATTTTGGTGGAATAAGGGCCCGGCGGCTTGTCCGACTTGCCGGCTCCCCGATTATCAAAGGTAATTACCCGGTAATACTTCTTGAAGAAAGGTATCTGGGGCATCCAGCCACTCCGGCTGGCAGTAAATCCCATTACCATCACCAGGGGTTCACCCTGTCCGTCCACCTGATAGTTAATGTTAATACCATTAAGCTTGGCTAACGGCATGATACAAGCCCCTCCTCCTTTGTTTTGCTGCAAGTATATAACAATTGATTTGTCGAATGAAGACCCGGGTAACAAACACTCACCTTGTTACGCTTCTTGTTACGCTCGATATACGTTAGAATATGCTATACATACGATATAGGAGATTAGGAAGCCAAGTGACTTTAACCAAGGATAATATGATATCACCCGATTAAAGCGATCCGATTAATGATTGAGAAAATCACCCTGGAAATTAACGCACGGCCCGAAAAAGTCTTTCAATTCCTTTGTGACTATGATAAGCACTACACCGAGGTCAGCAAGGACCACATAGAGCGCGTGGTAAACATTAGAAACCCGGACCTCGAGCACCCGGATGTAAGTTTCTACTTCAGGCAGATGTCGCCGATCACCGGAAAGGAGCAAAAGATTCGCGGCAAGGTAAGCCGGGTGGAAATGAACAGGTACATCGGCACTGTATTCTTGTTCCCCGTATCTCTTTTCCTCACTAAGGTCGAGGAAATCCTAGAACCGAAAGGGGAGAGTTGCCTGCTGATTACCAACCTGCACTTCACATTACTCGCAAAGCTCGTGAAGAAAAGTATGCGTAAGGTCACGGAGCACATCAGGGGAGAACTCGAGGAAATGAAGAACGTACTTGAGGGTCAAGCAGCTGTTTGAGACTCTACCGACTTAGACTTTTGGACAGTATTACTTTTAGATGAGTGATCTACATGCTCAAAGACCATCTTGTCGACAGTCATCATTCATGTGTATGCGAATCGGTAATTCGAGAAGGCTAGTAATTTCGCTCAATTGTAACTTAATTCCAAGGACACCATACCAATCGGGCCTGCTATAAATCAGGCACTATGTCCCCAGATATATTCATGACTCCTTGCCGCGGAAGATTATCCCTATGTGCGGTTTCTCCAATACCGGGGTCTGGGCCAGTTTCAGGGCAAGAGTGATGTTGCCCGAGTCATGAAGCCAGGGCTGTTCCCTGGACGAATCCGGCAATTCGACGGGTTCTCCTTCTTTCAGGTAACTTGCCTTTTCCCTTATCGTCTTAAAGAACTGCGGCGGCTCAAACGTAACACATGGAGTCAGCACATTGATGAAGGAAAAACCTCTATGTTTGATTGCCTCCTGTATGAGCCAGCCGAGATGGGGGACATCAGCGGTAATGCCCTGGGCAATAAAGCTTGCTCCGGTGGAGACACTGTAGCTGACCATATCCAGAACCGGATCTACTGGGGGATAGAACTGCAGGGAAAGAAAAGGTCCCTCACCCCGTCGCAAGTAGGGAGTCGTGGGGCTGGTTTGACCTTTGGTCAGAGCGTAGACGAAGTTATTGACCATAATGCAGGTGATATTGACATTTCTCCTCACTGCGTGAGGAAGGTGGCCTGCCCCGATGCTGAAGAAATCGCCGTCGCCACCGATGGCTACAACCGTGAGATCCGGATTGGCCAGTTTGGCTCCCTGGGCGATAAGCACAGCACGGCCGTGAAGGCTGTTGAAGCCGTAGGCGTTTATGTAAGCAGGTATCCTCGATGAACAACCGATTCCAGAGACGATGAAAACTTGGTGCCCGGGTGTCCCTAAATTGGGCAAGACTATTCCGGTGAGTGCATTGAGGAGGGCAAAACTGCCGCAGCCCGGACACCAAACCGGCGTTACCCCTGTTCTATAACTGCTTTCTTTCATCATCTTGCCAACTTCGTCATTGGCCCGGATAATTCTTTCCTGGTAAAGGCCAGACCTCCTGCCCTGGCATAGGTTTCAGTATCAGAGGGCAAATCCAGTTGAGAACGCAGATAGTGATGGAGTTGAGCAGAGTAATTCATCTCCACCACCAGCAGCTTCTCCAGCGAACCTACAAAGCTCGCAAGTTTATCAGGCAGGGGGTGAATAAGCTCCGGTATGCAAACCTTTAGTCTGTGTTGTAGCCCCAGGTCCTCCACCGTTTTCAGGACAAACTGGGCGGAAGACCCAAAGGCCACTATGCCTCTACGAGCTTCTTCTGTTCCGAAGACTTCGACCAGTTCATCCTTGCCGCGGAGTGGCGCAAGCTTCTGCCATCTTTTTTCGTGCATGCGCTGCTGGGTGGCGAAATCGAATGAAGGCCTTCCTTTCTCATTGTGGGTAAGTCCGGTAGCTTGATATACCAGTCCTTCGTCGCCTGCAAACGCCATGGGTGAAATAGAGTCTTCGGTCAGTTCGTACCGCCGATATTGCTCCTGATATTCTCCGCCAGGCCTTCTTCTCTGGCAGACTGAATAATCTCTTGTGAGGAAATTGCCATCGATAGCCACTGTAGTCTGGCCAAGCCACTGATCGGAAAGAAGAATTACCGGGGTCTGATAGTATTCGCTTATGTTGAAACTTTCTATTAGTAAACGGTAGCACCCCTCCACGTCGTAGGCAGCGATAACCACCCTAGGGGCATCGCCATGGCCGCCATAGATAGCATGATTGAGGTCCGATTGCTCTGATTTGGAAGGTATGCCCGTGGCGGGCCCACATCGCTGGACATCAACAATAACTACGGGGATTTCGGCGCCGGAGGCCAGACCTATCATCTCGGTCATTAAATCTAGTCCTGGCCCGGTGGTGGCAGTCATTGACTTTGCACCGGTTAACGAAGCCCCAAGCGCCAATCCAACTGCGGCGATCTCATCCTCTGCTTGAAGGAAGGCTCCATTTCCATGATTGAGACGCTCCTGCATCTCCTGCATGATCTCCGATGCAGGCGTAATGGGATAGCCGAAAAAAGCCCGGCAGCCAGACCGGATCGCTCCTTGTGCTACGGCAGCATTGCCATGTAAGACGACTTTAACTGAGGCATCCCACGGAGGAGACAATTTTAGCTCGGCAAAAGGAAATTCCAATAGCAAGCGTTTTCCAGCATTGAGAGCCAAACCATTTCTCTCCAACAGTGCTGACGCATGGTCCTGGGCCGTAGCACCTTTCGAAAGATTTTCGGGCAAAGCCAGGATCCTTTCCAGTAATCCTAACGCTACGATGTTCTTGGCCGCGGTTGTCCCGGTCAGCTCTTTACTTATCTCGGAAAAGCCGACTTGAAAAGATCTCTCGGGCAGATTGATTCCTTTCTTTGGAGGAGCGTTGTCGTAGAAAAGGACGGTGTTGATTCCTAACGGCAATTCTTGTTCGAGCTCGGCATACTTCTCCCAATTGAAGCACACCATGATATCCACAGTGTCCCCGGACACGGAAGCCCGAGTCGTATCCAGGCTTAGCTTTACCCCGGAAGCTCCACCTCTAATCTGGGGGCCATAGTATCTGGGCATCTGGCTGAAATATCCCTGAGAGGCAGCCAGTCTCTGCAAAAGACTGCCCAGAACTACTACACCATCACCACCCGCACCAGCAATCCCGATAGTTAGTCTATCCCTCATTCTATCAATAAAGGCCAAAAGGTCCAGTCGCTTTGTTATGTCGGTCGCGACTCCAAACCGGATAAAGCAAAGTGCTCACAATCACAAATTCCGCCTAAACAAGCTCCCGGTAGGTCTCCTGGAGGAGCACAGCATCCTTTTCCAAATAGGGGGCACTCTCGCAAATGACCACTCCCTTTGCCTTACGTTCCTTCAGGGCTTCAAGCAGCTCCCCATATCGGAAGTCTGAGTCCGGGAGCATCAGGTGCTTGATTTCGCCCTTTTTGCCGTAAGCAATCCCAGAGAGATGGATATGCATATTACCTAGGCCTTGCCTGCCCAGTTTCTTCTCAATTTGGTCCAAGACAGCGATAAACTGTCGATAAGAGTTGGCCTTGCCCGTCCGGGCATGCCAGTGAGAAAAATCAATGCAGGGGGCAACTCCCTCCATTTCGCTGCTAAGCCGAAGTAGCTCCTCCAGGGTGCCAAATTGAGAGGGTTTTCCGGTGACTTCAGGGGAAATCGTCACTTGGTTTCCCTCTTTCTGCAGAATGTTCATCACCTCTTGCAGATGCTTTTTGATCGTGGCGAAGGTCTCTGCGGGGGTGTTTTTCAGATAAAAGGCGGCATGGAACGTGATACTTCTGGCGCCGAAAAGAGCGGCGATGCGGGCAGTCTGCAGTATCCTTTCTTTGCTCATGTGTACTTTCTGCGGCTCGATGGAATTCAGATTTACGTAGTAGGGTCCGTGAGCAGTCAGCACTACCTTCTTCCTAGCTGCCAGTTCTCCCACGGAGACAGCGACATCAGGGCTCATCTTTACCCCGTGGACAAACTCCACCTCCATGCAACCCAGGCCAAGCTCGGCAATACGCTCAATGCCGGCCTCTGTGGAACGGGACTCAGCACTGAAGGGAACGCCGCCTGTTCCGAAAAGGAGCTCGCCTGTTCTGCTTGAACTCATTCTTTTCTTTCTTACCTTATTATAACTGAACTGACGGCAAACTTGAGAGGACTTCGCAAAGTCTGGAGAATATGCGTACAATGAATTATGTGAGTAGGCAATGAATATGTTGGGCGATTATGCTGCTAAGTATACGAAAATTAGCTCCGGTTACATGGGACAGCTTATGGAATGGCCGGAAGTGATAACCGAGGGCAGGACTCTAGAAGAGTGCCAGGAAATGCTCAAGGACGCTTTGCGCGAGACGATAGTGGCCTATCGTCAGCAGAACAAAGAAATCCCTGCTGGACAAGCTCTTTTAGAACAAATACCTGTCGACTCGACGTAGCTTAGCCCAGCGTCTCGTCTACGAGTTTTCTATAAGCAAACAGCAAATCTCCGGTTAGCTTGCCGGGTTTGCCCGAACCGATGGGCCTGCCCTCAACGGAGACCAGGGGCATAAGCTCCAGTATGGAATTGGTGACGAAGGCCTCCTCAGCCTCGATTAGCTCGTTTAACTCCACCCATCTTTCCGTGGTCTTGATATTTGAATCCCGGGCTATTTCCAAGACCGCGTCCCTGGTGATCCCGGGCAGGACCCCACTTTCAAAAGAAGGTGTGATGAGTTCTCCATGGCTCACCAGGAAGACATTAGTCGTGCTGCCTTCAGCAAGGTATCCCTGTTCATTGAGAAAGATAGCTTCGTCGTATCCGGCAGCCCTGGCTGTCATGCGGGCGAGGACGTTTTCCATGTAGGAGGTGGATTTCAATCGGGATAGGGGCGACTGGCTATTGCGGCGCAGGAAAGATACGGCTGCTTTGAAACCCGTTTCGTATTTTTCGGGCGGTAAGGGAGCAAGGTTCCGGGCAGTGATTAGAATAGTAGGTTTGGGACAGGTGCCGGGGTCGGGCGTCATGTCGCCCTCACCGGCCGAAACGGTGAGCCTTATGCGGGCATCCCTGAGCTCGTTGGCTTCCAGAGTCGCCGTGCAGGCGACTTTCAAAGATTGCTTACCCTCGTCTGTGATCAAGATGCTGTGTGTCAGCCCGATGCTCTCGGCGGAACAGCGAAGGCGGGTGACATGAGAATCGAGGCGAAAGATATGGCCGTTGTAAGCCCGCATTGTCTCGAATAAGCCGTAGCCGTAAAGAAAGCCATGGTCGAACGGGGATAGCTTGGCCTCGAAGCGGGGGACAAGTCGGCCGTTGAGATAGATAATTTCTGCCACGTTTACAAAGATCTTAGATTCTAAGCTCTAAATTCCAGAGAACATCAAAAATCAAAGACAAGAAAATCAAAATTACAGTTCAAAGAGCAAAAATATTTCGGTTTTTGAATTTTTCTTTGTCGTTTTGCATTCTGATTTTTGCCTTTTGCTCTTTACGGATTTGGCATTTGATTCTTGCTCCAGATTGGCTGGCTAAAACCGAGAAAGTTAGCCAGGAGGTCATGTCCCACTTCGGTGAGGATGGATTCGGGATGAAACTGAACCCCTTCCACTACGTAATCCCGGTGTCTCACCCCCATTATTATACCCTCAGGAGTCCTGGCAGTGATTTCGAGACAGGATGGAAACTCTTCGGCTTCGATAATCAAAGAATGGTAGCGTGTTGCCGGAAAAGGACTGGGTAAACCCTGGTAGATATTTTTGCCATCGTGATGGATATCGGAAGTCTTGCCGTGGTACGGCAGGCTTCGTCCAATCTTACCCCCGTAGGTGTACCCGATGCATTGATGTCCCAGACACACTCCCAGTACAGGTATTTTTCCGCCGAAGTGCCGCACCACCTCGTTGGAGATCCCTGCTTCTAAGGGGGTACAGGGCCCCGGCGAGATAATAATGTGACTCGGCGCCAGCTCTTCGATTTGAGCTAAAGTGATGTCGTCGTTGCGGTGGACCGCCGGCTGCCAGCCCAGCTCTCCCAGGTACTGGGCAAGGTTGTAAACAAAGGAATCATAGTTGTCTATTATCAGCACCATTCTTCGGCTTGCCTCCCGGCACTAAATTATGCCTCGATTGCACCGTCGTTGACAAATTTGCCTTCGGTGTTTATTCTATTCACTATTCACCTGGAAGTAGTTACCGGCCAGCACAAGGTTTTTTCGTGCAAATATTGAAAAGGGATAATCGGCCAGAGTCTCTAAGAGGGAACAATTATGGACAAGGTCATCATTTTCGACACTACTCTGCGAGATGGTGAACAGGCTGCCGGAACCAGCTTGAACCTCCAGGAGAAGCTGGAAATAGCCGGGCAGCTGGATAAACTGGGCGTTGATGTCATTGAAGCAGGCTTTCCTGCCAGCTCGATCGGTGATTTTGAAGCCGTGCGCATTGTTGCCCGCGAGCTTAGGCGCCCGACAATTTGTGCTCTAACACTGGCCAATATTGAAGGCATAGATAGGGCCTGGGAGGCACTCAAAGAAGCCGAGCGTCCCCGGCTTCACGTTTTCCTTTCGGCCTCAGACATTCACCTTGCCCACCAGCTTAAGAAAAGTCGGGACGAGGTTCTGAAGATGTCCAGGGAGACAGTGGCTCGGGCCAAGAGTTATGTGGACGATGTTGAGTTCTCCCCCATGGATGCCAGTCGTGCTGACCCTGCCTACCTCTACCAGATTCTAGAGGCGGTGATCGAAGCTGGAGCAACCACGGTCAATATCCCCGATACAGTGGGCTATTCTACTCCCCAGGAATTCGGCAGTCTGATCAGGGGCATACTGGACAACGTGCCTAACATTGGCAAGGCTGTGGTCAGCGTGCATTGCCATGACGACCTGGGGTTGGCTGTGGCTAATAGTCTCGAGGCAATAAGGGCAGGTGCGCGGCAGGTCGAATGCACTATTAACGGGATCGGTGAGAGAGCCGGCAATGCTTCTATGGAAGAGATTGTTATGGCTCTAAGAACTCGCCGGGATTTCTTTAAGCTTAGTACCAGTATTGATACGACGCAAATCTACAGGACAAGTCGTCTGGTCAGCGAGCTGACGGGTTTTCCCGTCCAGCCTAACAAAGCTATCGTCGGAGCAAATGCCTTCCGTCATCAGTCGGGT
>JAOUFZ010000215.1 GCA_029857995.1 Dehalococcoidia bacterium | reverse complement strand
ACCGACGAGATCCAAGATGCTCTAGATGAACGTAGAATTGACCTGGTCTTGATAGATAGCCAGATGCCAGGGAAGTTGGGGATGGCATGGCTCGCAGAAATCTCAAAAAGACAGCTTGCCCCCGTGGTCATGCTGACCGGGTCTGGGACTGAAGAAATAGCGGCGCAGACTTTTCAAGAGGGAGTGGTTGGCTACTTACCGAAGGGCAGCTTGTCGCTCGACAAGCTGAGCAACATCATTAATGTTGCGCTTGATAAATGGACGCGGCTACAACAAGCCAAGGCCGACAAAGAAAAGTTGGAAAGACTGGCGACCTTCGATTCGTTGACCGGATTGTATAATCGCCAAGCAATTCTAGGCAAGCTACGTGATCTAATCAACCTTGCTAATCGCTACAAGGAGGACTTCAACCTGATCATGCTGGACATCGACCACTTCAGAAAGGTCAATGACCGCTACGGGTACCTTACTGGAGACAAGATCTTAGAGAAAATCGCCACCTTAATTCGCCGTAATATCCGGGATACAGATACAGTCGGACGATATGGAGGGGAGGAGTTTATCATTATTTTGCCCAGGACCAATTTG
Source organism: Dehalococcoidia bacterium (assembly GCA_029857995.1). Taxonomy (GTDB): domain Bacteria; phylum Chloroflexota; class Dehalococcoidia; order GIF9; family AB-539-J10; genus RBG-13-51-36. The sequence continues at coordinate 1,751 of JAOUFZ010000215.1, read as the reverse complement.
GCTTCATCTTGGGTCGCAGCTGAGCGACTCCGCAGCATAATTGAGAAGATCGAGATGAAAGACGCTGTCGGAAGTCTGTTTACTGTAACCGTGAGTCAGGGGTTAGTCGGCTGGGAACGAAATGATGATGCCGTCTCTTTGATCTCTCGGGCTGATGAGGCTCTCTACAAGGCTAAAGAGAAGGGCCGAAACCGCGTGCAAATTCTGCTCGGCCCGAGCCTGAGAGACAAAGTCTAGCCAGAATGCGCCATCAACTTCATCCACAACGGTGCACTTCTTACCCATGCTATGTCTATCCTCCATCCGCCGTTTGCCCAACAAATCGGCAGACCCGTGATGGATGTGGCCGAACCGATTCATTCTCCTGCCGGTCAAATGGGACTTGGTTGTCTACCGAATCTAAAGCATTTTGCTATATGACAGCGCCGCCATCTACAACCAAAATATGCCCGGTCACATAGCTGGAGGCGTCAGAAGCCAGGAAAATCACAGCCCCCACCATCTCGTCAGGTTCGGCTACGCGCCGCAACGGAGTCCTCTCCATGACAGCTTTTTCAATCGCCGGGTTGCCCCATAGCGCTTCGCTAAATCGGGTTTTGGTCAGCCCCGGCGCTATTGCATTCACCCTGATGTTATACTGAGCCCACTGCTGTGCCATCACTTTTGTTGCCATAATCACCCCGGCCTTACTTATGGAGTAAACCGGCAGAATGTCGGGCGTAATCCCGGCTACCGAAGCAACATTGATAATCTTACCCCCACCCTGCTCTTTCATCACTCTAGCCACCGCCTGGCTGAGAAAGAATAGCCCTCTCAAGTTGAGATTCATAATGGCATCCCAGGCACGCTCTTCGATATCAATAGCCGAGGCCATGGTCGGGTTGGTACCAGCGTTATTCACCAGAATATCAATTCTGCCAAACTCATCTTTTACCTTCGGGACCAGATTATTTATCTCCTCTGTCCTGCCTACATGTGTCGCCACAGCCATTGACCTGCGCCCCAATCCGTTTATCTCCTTAGCCACCTCTTCAAGGTCCGGCAGTTTGCGGCTAGTTACAGCTACATCGGCACCCAATTTGGCAAGTCCCACGGCAATAGCTTCCCAATACCGCGACTGCCACCAGTCACCAGGGCCACCTTGCCTGATAGAGAAAAAATATCTGGGGAAATATTCATTGCGCACCTCCGGAACAAGATTCATCAACCCCGACCTGTCGGGGCCGACACCAAAGTATATATTACAGATGGGGCGATACGCAACTTGAGTAGTAGGCATTTAATACCTGAGGGCGAAATTGCCCATTAGCTCGAAAAGTTACTTATAGTTGAATGCATAAATCATCATAATTCTCCCTCCCCTAGTGGGAGGGAGTCAGAGGGAGGGGGAAACATCCTGGACACCCCACAAAGACTATTGACAATTTCCTAGATAGTCGTATAATAATCTGCATTCGATTAGAGTCTATAAATAATGCTGTTTTTCAAATAGCATCTATAAGCGATACTACTTTAAGACCAACATAGGGTGGGTAGTCAAGTGTGTGCGTCAAGAAATTGCGGTAGTTCCCACGATGCTCAGCCTAGCACATATAGAAATGTGAACTGGGCTCTTTTTTTGTGTAATCGACGGATTTTAGAAGAACCGAACTGTTACGAAGGAGGTAATAAATGAAGACAGTATTTAGTTCGAGGAGACACCATTACGTGGCAAAAGCTAGCATCTTTTTGATTACGGTAGCCTTAATTGC
>JAOUFZ010000216.1 GCA_029857995.1 Dehalococcoidia bacterium | reverse complement strand
AGACTAAAGGAGATTGAATGGCAGTCATAGCTGTTGTGGGAGGGCAATGGGGTGATGAAGGAAAGGGAAAGATAATTGATCTTCTGGCTGAGAAGGCGAAGATAGTAGTCCGTTTCTCCGGCGGAGACAATGCTGGTCATACTGTGATCAACCCCTATGGCGAGTTCCGGCTGCATCTCGTCCCTTCGGGCATTTTCTACCCTCAGGTGACTTGCATTATCGGCAATGGTGTGGCTATTAATCCGGCAGTACTTCTTGAGGAGATAGATGACCTGCAAAGCCATGGCGTAGGTATAAGCCGCCTTTTCATTAGTGACCGAGCTCACCTGATCATGCCCTATCATATTCTCCTCGACAGGCTGGAAGAGGAACGGCGCAGCAAAGGAGCATTGGGTACAACACTCAGAGGAATTGGGCCTGTCTTTGCTGATAAAGTGGCTCGTGTGGGAATTCGTACTGGAGATTTGTTAGATAGGGACATATTTCTGAGCCGCTTGAAGTCGGCTCTGGAACTCAAGAATATTATCCTGACCAAAGTGTACCAAGCTCCCCTTCTACGGCTTGAGGAGATCTATCAGCAATATTGTCATTATGGGGAGCGGCTTATGCCTTTCATTCGAGAAACTAGCTCCATAATTCGCGAAGCAGCGACCAGAGGAGAGACGGTTTTGTTGGAAGGTGCCCAGGGAGCCTTACTTGACCCTGACTTTGGCACCTATCCCTATGTTACCTCTTCCTCACCACTGGCCGGAGCAAGCTGTATTGGAGCAGGCCTGGGGCCACGGGGAATTGATCGCGTGCTGGGCATATTCAAAGCATACAACACTCGAGTCGGTGCCGGACCCATGCCCACAGAGCTCAAGACCAAGATTGGTAACTTAATACGAGAAAAGGCTCGTGAGTATGGTGCTACCACGGGAAGGCCGCGAAGATGTGGTTGGTTTGATGCTGTGGCGGGTCGCTTCAGCGTTCAAATAAATGGCCTCAGTGATATAGCTCTGACTCACCTGGATATCTACGATGGGTTTCCCTCAGTCAAAATATGCACCGCTTATAGATTCAAAGGCGAGGCACTGACTTCTTTCCCCAGCGACGCAGTGGTACTGGAAAAATGCCAACCCGTCTACGAAGAATTGGAGGGCTGGCAAGAATCAATAAGTGGAATCCGTAATTTCAGAAAGCTGCCGGCACAGGCTCACAAGTATCTCTCTCGCCTTGAAGACCTCCTCTCTTGCCCCATCAGTCTCGTTTCCACAGGGCCAGATAGGAGGCAAATCATTGAAAGAAATCCAAAATCCGAAGTATGAAGCCCTAAATCCTAATACACGCAAGAATTCACAAGTCAGTAGCCGGTAGAAAGGAGGTGGCTTCTAATTGGTCAATCGTGAATCCTAACTACTGACCACTTTGGTTGTCTGGAGCTCAGAAACCGGGAGTTGGAAATTAATGGGGGATATGTAAATCTACTCTGTAGTTCTTTAGCGTCGCCTTTATAAGGTCGGCCGATTTTTCATCAGGCTCAACTAGAGGCAAGCGAGGTTTCCCCACTGAAAAACCTGCGTAATTCAGAGCCCACTTGACGGGTACAGGATTGGAAACGATGAACAGGGCGTTTACCAGTGGTAATAGGTATCGGTGAATCTTGGCTGCTTCTTGAAATTTGCCGTCAAGAGACTTCTCTATCATATCCTTTATCTGGATTCCTACTAGATGTGAGGCGATGCTAATAACGCCGTAACCACCCAAAGCAAGTATGGGCAAGGTATCACTGTCATTGCCACTGTAGACCAAGAAGTCCTCCCCAGTTCCTTGAATAATCTCAGCTATCTGCCCGAGATTGCCGCTGGCTTCCTTCACGCCCACAATATTATCAATTTGACTCAGCTTGATCAGTGTATCGGCAGTAAGATTAGTAACCGTACGCGATGGCACATTATAGATGATGCATGGCAGGGTAGTACTCTGGGCAATGGCCTTGAAATGCTCCCGCAATCCTTGCTGGGTCGGTCGACTGTAATAGGGAACTACCAATAGACAAGCATCAACGCCAATCTTTTCCGCCTCCTTACTTAACTCCTGGCTTTCTCTGGTGTCATAGTTCCCTGTGCCAGCAACTATTGTCCCGCGGTCGGCTACCGCCGATTTTATTTCAGCGAAAAGCCGCAGTTTCTCTTCCCGGCTCAGAGTGGGAGACTCGCCAGTGGTGCCTGAGACTACCAACCCATCGCTGCCCGAATCAAGCAGAGATAGTGCCAGTTTCCTAGCTTGTTGATAGTCAATCTCGCCCCGAGCACCAAACGGTGTCACCATGGCTGTTAACAGGCGACCCACCACACCCC
>JAOUFZ010000214.1 GCA_029857995.1 Dehalococcoidia bacterium | reverse complement strand
GTATGGGCCTTTCTGTCCTCCAGTCACCAGTTTTCCGAACGCTAGCATTTCCTGCTTCTGTAACTATATTGCCAACTTCCATGTCTCTCCAGGTAAAATCAGAGCCCGTCTTTAGCCTCTTCTCCGCCATTTCTTACTCCTTTATTACAGTCTCCTTGTAAGCTCTTTTCATAGCTTCGATATTCCCTTTAGCTCGAGTCCCAAACCTTTCCTGTAGCTGCTCAACCACAGAGTCAAGTCTCACAACCTCAGCGACTTTCAGCAGTGCGCCTATCATAGCAGTGTTAGTGATAGGCATTCCGATAGCCTCTCTGGCGATTATTGTAGCGTTAACTGCAGCTACAAGCCACTTATATCCAAATTCAGACTTCAGTTCAGCAGGTGATTTCCTGGAGTTGATTATGATTTTACCATCCTTCTTAAGCCCTGAGGTTACATCAACCGCATGCAACAAGCCGGGATCGAGCACAACCACTACATCAGGCTCATCAATAGGCGTCCTGGTCCTGATAAATTCATCGCTTATCCTGAGGAAAGCGATGACCGGTGCTCCTCTCCGCTCAGGTCCAAAGCTAGGGAACGACTGAGCATATTTTCCTTCGTTTATAGCAGCGCGAGCAACTAGCTCTGCCGAAGTCACCGCTCCCAGCCCTCCCCTACCATGCCATCTTATTTCAAGAAGCTCAGCCATAACTTAACACCTCCTCATCATACAAAGAGGCTGTATAATCTTGATTTCCAGTTCGGTTTTGAGTGTCTCCATACCTGCCTGACCTATCAGACCTTCCCCTTTTCAGCACAGCCCAATTACAAAGCGCCCCTGAAGGGACTCGAACCCTTGCACCTGGCTCCGGAGGCCAGTGCTCTATCCTCTGAGCTACAGGGGCCAAAAGTACGAGAAACAACATAAGATGGTAACACAGGACAACACTCTATTCAATGCCCGCTCGCGCCGACGCTTTGACAGCTACCACGACGGTATTGTATCATCACACGAACTCCGCCAGACAAGAAGGGTGCAGAATGCTCAATGCTCTGTGGATAGTCCTGTTAGGAATGGCAATCATCTTCGCTGTCCTGGGAATTCTACTCTTAGTCATGGTCCTCCTAGGTAGACTGGTTAGACCGAGAGGGAAACAGGAAAAAGAGGATAAATAATAGGCATGACTGCAGGCGAATTCCTTGGTTTTCTCAACCTGACCTGGCAAGCCGTGACAATGTTGGTTATCGCCGGTGTTCTCATATGGTTGGGGATTGCCAAAAAAGTGGAACCAGTCCTGCTTGTCCCTATTGGCTTTGGATGTATCTTAGCTAACATACCCCTTGGTGGAGCAAGTGAGGCAGGTGGATTTTTGGCTGTTCTCAGGGAGGCTGGTATCCATACCGAGATATTTCCCCTACTCATCTTTATTGGCATAGGAGCCATGATCGATTTCGAGCCTTTTTTGCAGCGACCCTATACCATTCTTCTTGGTGCTGCCGCCCAATTCGGCATTTTCGGGACTTTCTTCTTGGCTTACTTGCTGGGTGATGGCTGGCTCCACGTCCTGGATTTCAGCCTGCAGGATGCCGCTTCTATTGGCATCATCGGCTCTGCCGATGGTCCTACCTCGATTTACGTCGCGACTACACTGCAATCCAAATACACTGCAGCCATTGTCGTGGCTGCTTATTCCTATATGGCTATGGTGCCCATTATCCAGCCCCCTATAATAAAGGCATTGTGCAGCAAAGAAGAAAGAGCTCTGAAAATGCCTTCCGTTGCGGGAACAATTTCGCAAAGGACAAAGATACTCTTTCCCATAATTACTGTACTTGTGGTGGGCTTGCTTGCCCCCAAAGCCACTCCGCTTATTGGCTGTCTCATGTTTGGCAATCTGTTACGAGAATGCGGAGTGGTGGAAAGGCTTGCCCTGGCAGCTCAAAATGAACTGGCTAACATCGTAACCATTCTTCTGGGTATCACCGTGGGAGGGATGATGGCGGGAACTGAGTTCCTCAGACCCGAGACCATATTGGTGTTCATATTGGGAATAATAGCTTTCAGTCTGGATACTGTGGCAGGTATTTTGCTGGGCAAGCTAATGTGTGTTCTCTCGGGAAGAAAGGTCAATCCCATGATTGGTGCCTGCGGCATTTCCGCCTTTCCCATGTCATCTCGCGTAGTACAGAAACTAGGGCTAGAAGCTAACCCCTACAATCATCTGCTGATGCACGCTGCCGGAGCCAATACTGCCGGACAAATCGCCTCAGTGGTAGCTGGTGGAGTGATGCTCATGCTGGTGCCTATGTTCTTATGAGGCGATGTAATATGTCACTGCCAGAAAACTGGCGCAAGTTGGCGACAGTGG
>JAOUFZ010000213.1 GCA_029857995.1 Dehalococcoidia bacterium | reverse complement strand
AGAGATGGGCATTGGGAAAGCGAGCACGAGGGCAGCTTACCTTGAAGGACTCCAGTCCCCTCTTTTTCAGGGCAAACTTCAAGGTATAGACTGAGCCAAATAGAGCAGGAAATATCTCGGTGAAGACCTTGCCCGGAGAGCCTTTTCCCTGGACAACGGCCATCTTCTGGGACGGCATCTCAAGGATTACCGGATCAGTCTTGAGTCTACGTGGCGACATACACACCTCCCTAGCTGGAGCTTTCTGGTAAGTATAGCACGGTAGATTAAGTCGCTAGTTCATATGTTCGAGTTTGGATTCAACCGCGATTTCAATGCACTGGTGAGGTATAATTAGGAAACAAAGCTTTGGAGGGGTCAATGAAATCGCTGGTAGTTTACTATTCTTTGACAGGTAAAACGAAGCTGGTAGCTCAGGTAATCGCCGAAGCCTTGAATGCAACGCTGGTGCAGATTGAGGAGAGAAGGCCCATACGCTTTCCGTTCGTCTATTTGAGTGGCAGCTTTGCGGCTTTCACGAACAGGGGGCGCAAGATAAATCCCCTAGATGTTGACCTGAAGCAATATGAGAGGATATTCATCGGCTCTCCAACCTGGGCTTACCGACCAGCACCGGCTGTTAACTCATTTATATACCAGACGAATTTTGAGGGGCGGAGCGTTATTCCGTTCTTCACCATGGGCGGCGACGACTCAGAGAAAGCTCTGGCGAACATAACGGCTAAAATAGAGAGAAGCCAGGGCAAGGTAGCAGGCTCTTTTGCCATAACATCGTACAAGGTGTCTGACGAGGAAATCATAGCCAGGGCTAAAGAGGCCATAAAAAAGTATTCAAGCTAGGCCCGATTCATTCAACGCTGCCACCTTTTGAGACGTTCAAGTAATCCCTCAACCTGCCGTGTGGTTGTTCCCGAGGGCATAGATGTAAGCCGCACTGAGCCGTCTCTCGTTTGCCGTGTAGCACATCTCTATTCGCCCTGATCGATTCATGAACTTTTCCCCGTCAACGGTAGGTTTCAGATGGGTTGCGTAGCAAGGTCTGATAAGTTAGAATGGAAGTTTGATTGACATGCTTTCTGTAATTCGATGGAATGGCGACAAATTCCGAATAACAAGAAAGAGGTGAGCTAATGAACAAGATTGAAGTACTTAAGAGGTCTGATCTGTTTCGTGAACTGGATGATGAGCACCTTGCCCTAGTGGCGGAAATCGGCACTCATCAGGTATTTGATGCGGGGACAATCGTCTGCAAGCAAGGTGCCCCAGGGGAGAGGATTCATGTGATTGAAGAAGGCCTCGTAGGAATTGTTCTGGAGGTAGGGCCAATGGCGCAACGCCAAGTCCAGGCGGCGGCTCACTTTGATAGCTTTGGCTGGTCAGCCATGATCCCCCCATATGCCTGTTCAGCCACCGTTAAAGCCTTAGAGAAGACAAAGGTAATCACCTTTGACGGACGGGAGTTGTTTGATTTTTGTACCACCCATCCTAAAGCAGGCTTTAAGATTATGCAGGCAGTAGCTCGTGTGATATCTGAAAGACTACGTCAAGCCTATATTCAGTTACTAGGCGTTACTGACGAGGACTGAGCCAGCCTTGGTATTGAATCGTCACCAGAGATTGATAGTTGATGTGACAAATCGGAGGAGTAGTACCTTATGGAACAAAAAACACTTAGTTCTATGATGCACGAAAAGAGGGTCTTCTATCCCCCGGCGGAGTTGAGCAAAAAGGCCTACATCAAGAGCCTGGAGGAGTATAAAGAAATCTATCAAAGATCCCTTGATGACCCCGAGGCTTTCTGGGGAGAGGCTGCCCAGCAACTGGATTGGTACAAGAAATGGGACAATGTGCTGGTTGAAGATTTTAAGGAAGCTAAGCACGAATGGTTTGTTGGTGGTAAACTCAATGTCTCGTATAACTGTCTGGATAGAAACCTTAAGACCTGGCGAAAAAATAAAGCAGCCTTGATCTGGGAGGGTGACACCGGTGACACGAAGACACTTACCTATCAGGAGCTATATTATAACGTGTGCAAGTTTGCCAATGTACTGAAGAAGCACGGAATTAAGAAGGGGGACCGGGTATCTATCTACCTGCCCATGATTCTGGAGCTGCCAATTGCCATGCTTGCCTGTGCCCGCATTGGGGCTATCCACAGCGTTGTTTTCGGTGGTTTCAGTGCCGAGGCATTGAGAAACAGAATATTAGACTGCGATTCGAAAATGCTCATCTGTGTCGATGGCTATTACCGGAGCGGTCGGATTATCCGAAGTAAAGATAATGCCGATGAGGCTCTGAAAGAATGTCCGGCGGTAAAAGACGTGATTGTAGTTCGGCGGGCCGGCATTCAGGT
>JAOUFZ010000212.1 GCA_029857995.1 Dehalococcoidia bacterium | reverse complement strand
AGTGGCCGCCCGCTATGCCAACAAACGGAAGGCGTTCGGCCAGACCATAAGGAATTTTGAAGGGATAAGCTTTAAGATAGCCGACTGCGTCACCAAGCTCGATGGTGTGAGTGCTCTGGCATACGCCGTGGCCAAGACCATCGATGATGGCGTCGGAACCGCGGGCTATCAAAGGAGACTGGTGTCGGAGGTCAAGAAACTGGCTACCCAGACACATTGGGAAGTGGTCAACGATGCCATGCAGATTCTCGGTGGTATCGGTTATACCAATGTCTACCCGGTGGAACGGGCACTCAGGGAAGCCAGGCTTATCATGATCTGGACCGGCAGCAACGAAATCATGAACTTAATAATCCAGCATGAATACTATAAGGAAATCTTGGCTAAAGGAATCGAGGGCAGAGATATCGAAGCCGACGTCCCTCTCACTCCGGCAGAGCTGGCGGAGGAAAGGATTTACGAGTCAGAACCCATAACGGCTGCCCCATAGTTTATGGATATCATCGAGGCTGTAAAAAAGCGTAAGAGTATCAGGGGCTACAAACCTGACCCTGTGCCCAAACAATTGGTAGAGCAAATACTGGAATTGGCGAACCATGCCCCGTCTGCTATGAATACCCAACCCTGGGAGTTTACTGTGCTCACTGGTGAGGTTCTGGAAAATGTAAGACGGAGTAACGTTGACCTGCTCAACTCCGGAGTGCCCCCTAACCCTGAGCACGTGGTTACGAGCTGGCCAAGGGATAGCATTTACCGTCAACGCCAGGTAAACCTCGCCAAGCAGCTTTTCCAGCTTATGGGCATACCCAGGGAAGACAAGGAGAAAAGGGCCAAATGGCTGGAGCGAGGATTTCGTTACTTCGATGCGCCGGCGGCAATCATCATATCCACTGACCGCTGTCTGAGCGAAAGTGGGCCGCTGCTCGACATTGGCGCTGTGATACAGACTATCAGCCTTACCGCGCTGCACTTCGGCTTAGGGACCTGTATCGAAGACCAGGGAACGATGTATCCCCAGGTGTTAAGACAATATGCTCACATACCGGAGTCCAAGCGGATAATAGCCGCCATCGCCATTGGCTATCCCGACTGGGCTTTCCCTGCCAATAAAGTGGAAAGTGAGCGAGAGCCTATCAAAAACGTGAGTACCTGGCTCGGTTTCGATTAACCAGCAATTTCAAATCTGCGTGGCAATGCTTGCTGAATAGTACTGGCCAGAGAAGCTACTTTTGCCCCAGAACTGAGCCAATAAAATTTCTCTTCCCGCGGACAAAATACGTTACCGACATTGCGCGTTTTCCTTCTAGCTGGACCTGGCAGAGCCCTAAGATACCCTGCTTGGTTACCACCCCAACCCCAGGCTGTTCTGCCAAGGCAATTACCTCCCCTATCTCTCCGTTCCCTCCGTCCCCGAGAGGAATGGCTCTATGGATCTTGAGCCGTTTCCCTTGACACCAGGTATAGCAACTTGGCCAGGGGTTGTACGCCCTCACCATCCGCCAGAGCTCCAGCGCAGAAAGGTGCCAATCAATCTCGCCGTCTTTACTGGTTATCAACTTACTGTAGCTAGCCTGTGACTCATCTTGAGGTTGCCCTTTGAGTTCGCCCGAAAGCCATTTGGGTACGGTCTCGAGCAACAGCTTGACCCCCACATCAGCCAGCTTGGAGCTAAGCGAGCCGGCGGTATCCATAAAGGAAATCCCTACCTTCTCCTGGGCTAAAATCGGCCCCGTATCCAATCCGGCGTCCATTAACATTATGGTAACACCAGTAAGTTCATCTCCACACAGAATGGTATTAGCAACTGGAGACGGACCTCGATGCCGCGGCAGTAATGAAGCATGAACGTTAAGACAGGCAAATTTCGGCAAGGAGAGCACTTCCGGGGGAAGAATAGAACCGAAGGCAGCCACAACTATGAGTTCGGGCTGAAAGCTGGCCAGCCCCTTCACCACCTCGCTTGACCCAAAAGTCTCGGGTTGAATGACCGATATTCGCCGCTCCAGAGCCAGTTTCTTCACCGGAGGATAAACGACTGGGCGCCCCCTCCCAGCCGCTTTATCGGGCTGAGTATACACAGCAATGACCTGATAGGAACTCCGGAGCAAAGATTCCAATATAGTCACAGCAAACTGCGGCGTGCCCATAAAAACGGTGCGGACTGTCATAGTTGAACTATTTTTTATTAATTTTTTAATTATGTCAAACATTGCCTAGCGAAGGTCTGACAAAACCTGATATTCTGTAACTGGTAACGAGTAGCAACTGGTAAATTCTTAAATCATAACCGCTCCTCAATACTTCTTTCAGCTATCTTTGTGGCTGAGCGTTGTTGGGAATGGGGATAGATTGGAATC
>JAOUFZ010000211.1 GCA_029857995.1 Dehalococcoidia bacterium | reverse complement strand
GAGGGCGGAGCATAAGCTTCGTCAAAAGAGTTAGTGTGCAGCGATTGAGTGCCTCCTAAGGTCGCCGCCAAAGCTTCCAAGGCTGTCCGCACAATATTATTATGCGGCTGCTGTGCAGTGAGGCTGCACCCCGCAGTTTGAGTGTGGAAGCGAAGCATCCAGGAACGTGAGTCTTTAGCCCCAAAACTCTCTCTCATGATCTTCGCCCACAGGCGTCGTGCCGCTCTAAACTTGGCAATTTCCTCAAGGAAGTTGATGTGGCTATTGAAGAAGAATGATAGCCTGGGAGCGAATGCATCTACATTAAGCCCGGCATCAATAGCTGCCTGAACATAGGCGATACCGTTAGCCAGGGTGAAGCCAATTTCTTGGGCCGCGGTGGAACCAGCTTCTCGTATATGGTATCCACTGATGCTGATGGTATTCCAGCGAGGGACATTCTTGGCACAATAGGCGAATATGTCGGTGGCCAACCTCATGGAAGGACGGGGCGGGAAGATATGAGTGCCTCGGGCGATGTACTCCTTAAGTATGTCATTTTGGGTAGTGCCGTTTAATTCAGTGGGCTCAGCTCCTTGCTTTTTGCCGAGCGCAATATACATGGCCAGGAGAATCGGGGCAGTGGCATTTATGGTCATGGAGGTGCTCACCTTGTCGAGAGGTATATCCTGGAACAGAATCTCCACATCTCGGAGGCTGTCTATGGCAACACCAACCTTGCCCACCTCGCCTCTAGCCAAGGGATGGTCGGAGTCGTAGCCAATCTGTGTCGGCAGGTCGAAGGCTACGCTCAGGCCGGTCTGGCCTTGCTCCAGGAGATAGCGGTACCTCTGGTTAGTTTCCTCAGCAGTACCAAAGCCGGAGTACTGGCGTATTGTCCATATTCTACCCCGATACATATTCGGTTGGACGCCCCGGGTAAAGGGATACTCCCCGGGGTAGCCCAAGTCTCGAACATAATTAAAATCTGGCAAGTCCTCCGGTGTGTAAACGGTGTTAATCTCCGCGCCAGAGCTGGTTTCAAACCTGTCCTGACGCTCGGCGGCGCGCTTCAAAGCCGGAGCCAACGTAGTGTCACGCCATTCCTGCTTGGTTCTATCGGCCATAGCTACCCCCCTTGGTTAACAGAATTTGTCTAATGGAGCCTCTCCGGTCCGGGCGTTACCTTTTGTCATTGCGAGCCCCGACTTGTCGGGGCTCGCAATCCTGTGCTCCACTGAGATTGCTTCGGCACCGCATGCCTCGCAGTGGCAGAACGATGTGTCATTCTGAGCCCTTCGCATAGCTCAGGATGGTGTCTGGAGATTCTTCGTCGTCCAATTTTCTCTGGACTGCCAGAATGACATTACCGAGCGCTCTCGCCACGTGCTACTAGCACGGATTATGTCGTACTATTTGCTTTTCTCTGACTTACCAGCCTGGCCCAAAAGGGGAGCCAGTAGCTCCATGGGCAAAGGAAACAGAATGACGTTGCTTCTCTCTGTGGCAATGCTTGCCAATGTCTGCAAATAGCGAAGCTGTAGAGCTGAAGGCTGACTGGAAATAATTTTGGCAGCCTGGGCCAATTTCTCTGCCGCCTGGGCTTCACCCTCGGCGTGAACCACCTTGGCTCTCCTATCTCGCTCAGCCTCAGCTTGGGCTGCCATAGCCCTCTGCATTGTTTGCGGCAGTTGCACATCCTTAACCTCCACCATGCTCACTTTTATACCCCAGGGATTAGTACCTTCATCAACCACCAACTGTATCTTTCCGTTGAGCCTGTCCCGCTGGCCTAATAACTCATCCAGCGTAGATTGTCCGACAACATTTCGCAAAGTGGTCTGAGAAAGCAATGAGGTTGCCTTTACATAGTCCAGCACCTTGAGAATAGCATCTGCGGCCCCGACTACCCGAAAGTAAATTACGGCGTCAACCCTGACAGTAACGTTGTCCACTGTGATGCACTCTTGCTGCGGGACGTCCATGGTGATTACCCGAAGGTCAACTTTCCGCACATTCTCAATGAAAGGTATAATCAAGACCAAACCCGGTCCTCTCAGACCCACGAATCTACCCAGTCGGAAAACGCCCACTCTTTCATACTCTCGGACGACTTTGATAGCCGCCGACAGAAGTATTATCACTACTACTACGATAAGAGCCCAAACAAAGTAGTTCATCTTTCCTCCTTTTCTTTAGATTTTCTGGTCACCCACAATTTCAGTCCTTTTGTTCTGGTTATTATCACCTCCTCTCCGGATTCTATTGTACTATCTTCAGCTATGGCTGTCCATAACTCTCCTTCGGCTAGAACCGTGCCCTGGGGATTGAGGGTCGTTCGCACGACGGCTTCTTTCCCTATCATGTCCTCTACGCCAGCCGAGA
>JAOUFZ010000210.1 GCA_029857995.1 Dehalococcoidia bacterium | reverse complement strand
AACGGCGTTCACGACTACCCGGGCAGCTACCACAACATCTCTGGCTATTCTTTGACTGGCAGTCCCCAGACCGCTTTTGACTGCTCTCTCCATGCCCAAAATCTTGCCCACGGTCGCCCCGGTGCCAGCGCCAACGCACCCCTCAGTCACTTTGCCATTGGTAGCAGCCAGGCAAGCTTGATAACCCTCGTCAGCTCCGGGCCTAATTTTAGAATCACCTATGTTCAGGTCGAAAATAATGGCGGCTGGAACGATAGGCACCTTCGCAGCGCTGGTCTCATAACCGAATCCTCGCTCCTCCAAATACTTCATGACACCGGTAGCAGCATCCAGGCCAAAAGCACTGCCTCCACTGAGAACGACAGCTTGAACCTTTTCCACTAAATTTCCCGGACGGAGCAAGTCAGTTTCCCTGGTTCCCGGAGATGACCCGCTGATATCAACGCCAGCCACCGCCCCTTCCTCACAAAGTATCACCGTGCAGCCGGTCGCTGCCTTCTTGTGGGTATAATGCCCGACCTTGATTCCCAAGACATCTGTTATAGCACCAAACATTGCCATAAACTAAAAAGCCCTCCCGGCATAACCGAGAGGGTTACCAACACCAACTCCCATTGTCCGTCTCGGTCCCGCCGATCCAAGCGGACTTCTAACTATCCGATTCGCTAGCTCACCGCCTCAAAGGTCAGTGGCTATCCTACAGTGTAGCAAATCGCTACTATTCTGTCAATAGTCGGCACTTGTTGATATGGTTGGTGACACTACTTCCTCGTCGTTGCTATGTACTGCAACCAGAATCGGCAGTTTGGTCAATCTTGATGACTTCGCTCAGTGCCGATATAGCTGCCTCTATTTGACTATCGTCAGGTTCTCTGGTAGTCATAGCCTGCAACAGCAGCCCCGGGGCCAAGAGTATTCGGACTACGGGGTTCCTACTGTGGCTTGCCCCGAATTTCATGATTTCATAGCCAATGGCAGCGATAACCGGGATGAGGGCTACGCGAGACAGTATGCGTATCCACAGACTTGGCTGACCAACTAGCGCGAAGACGAAAATAGCTACGACCAGAACAATGAACAGGAAGGCGGTGCCGCAGCGAGCATGGGCAGTCGAATACATCCTAACCGAGTCCACATCCAAAGGGACGCCTGCCTCATAGGCATTCACCACCTTATGCTCCGCTCCATGGTAGGCAAAGACTTTTCTAATATCAGGTATTAGACTCATAACCTTGAGGTAAGCGACGAAAATGCCAATACGGATCAGTCCCTCAAAGACATTGCGTAATAAGTTAGAGTCGACATAGGGGTCTATAAGGTAGCGGGTGGCAAAGAGGGGAACCATGAAGAAGAGAGCTACACCCAAGGCAAGACTCACGGCCACCGTCCCCCATAGGACCGCTGTAGGTATCTTCTCTCCCGCCTCCTCGGCTGCGGCGACTTGAGCAGAGTGAAGTAACGACTGTGTACCCAGAACCAGAGTCTCAACGAGAGCGATTACTCCTCTTATCAGAGGCATTTTTCTGAGACGGCCCTTGTATACACTGGCCAGGGGCTGCTTCACCACGTTTAATTGCCCATCGGGCTGACGCACAGATATGGCCACGCCTTCCTTGCCCCGTATCATCACTCCCTCAATGACTGCCTGGCCACCGTAATGAAAAGGTTCTGTCATTAATGCCTTAATCTCCCTAGTTATCTAAAACAAGGCCACACGTTTCCGGTATAAGAGATCCCTGAGACTATTATGATAGAAACAGCTGAAAATATAAAGTTTGTCTCTGAAAGCAGCCGCGCTGAACGAATGTCCAGCTTCCTCAAGCAATCTTCAGAGCAAAGACCTGTCTCGGTCAAACAGATGCTGTCACAACGAGAAATAGAGAACCAAAGGCGTTCTACTTCACCTTGTATCGCTTCTTAAAGCGTTCCACCCGTCCCAGGGAGTCTACTATCCTTTGTTCACCAGTGTAAAAGGGGTGGCATTTTCCGCATATCTCTACCCGGATTTCTGGCTTAGTTGAACCAATGGTGAAACTATTACCGCAAAGACAGGTCACCTTAGCTTTGTCATAAAACTTGGGATGGATCTTAGCTTTCATTTGTAAACGCTCACCTTCTTCTTGTATCTGGTTGCCGGCTCATATTTGACATGGCCATCTATTAACGCAAACAAGGTATAGTCTTTACCCAGGCCAACGTTGTCTCCCGGCAGAATACGAGTCCCGCGTTGCCGGACCAAGATAGCTCCTGCGCGAACCTGTTCTCCTCCGTACTTCTTTACTCCCAAGCGCTTAGCTACACTATCTCGTCCATAACTCGAGCTGCCACCGCCCTTCTTATGTGCCATGCCTTCTCTCCTTAACCCTTAATAATCT
>JAOUFZ010000049.1 GCA_029857995.1 Dehalococcoidia bacterium | reverse complement strand
TGTCTTAAGATTTATTGGATGTAAATTTAATTGAATCATTTGTTCAATACCCGAAGTGCTCGCATCAAATTGAACTATGTAAGCCATTCTTTCAAACTTACCTAAACGAGAACGGACAACTTCTTTTATGTGTTGGAAGTCTGGATCAGAAAGACTATATCCAAGAAACAACCCTGTTTGAGTAATTAGCATAGCGGACAAGTGTGTAGCTACAACAGGATAATTCCTAAGATATCTGTTGAAATCCTCTTCTGTAACAATAATATGCTCTTCGTGTCTTAAGTCACCGTGCATTTTTACGATACTTGTAGTTAAAGGTCCTCCATGGAATGGCATTTGATGTTCCCCCACGAGTGATCTAAAGGGTTTTTTGATCTCTTGATATGCGGCTTCAAGAAGTAAATCGAAGTTAGTGGTATAGACAGTCTCAAATGAAAGAGAAGCAAAATTGCGGTGTACATCTCCTGGTTCGATCTCATCAGCATGAAGAGCACGGCGAATTGATTCGATTAGTTGGACACGTCCAAAGCGGCGTTCGTAGAGAGAAGCAATTTTTGGTGGAGCTAAATTTGGATCTATATCTGCTTCATTAGCCCACGTTTCAGCAAGTCCACTCCAATCAGGCATCTTTAAACCAGCAGGAGCGTGACAATTGAGTGAAAATCCAGCGCCAATAAAGGGTAAACATTTACCCAGTTTGATATCATCAAGCAATGGTTTAGGAATCTTCATGTGCATCCCTCAAACATTCTTTCGGCTGGTTTCGTATAACCCAGTATATACGAACTCCAAGTTTCCCTAATCCGATTTGCCCACCGCTATGATAGTGCTTCCTATTGTGGCCTCACCATAATCGCCTGGCTCAGATTAACGCTTTAGCTTCGCTATTACAGCGTCGGCTACCTGGCTGGTGCCTACCGCAGTGGACGGGTCAAGCTTCAAATCATAGGTGACATCCTTGCCCTCGGCTATAACCTCAGCAATAGCGCTTTCCAACTTATCGGCGCTATCCTTTTCTCCGAGATAACGCAGCATCATCACACCGGAGAGCATCATGGCCATGGGATTGGCCTTGTTTTTCCCGGCATATTTAGGAGCGCTCCCATGCGTAGGTTCAAAAATAGCTACTTCATCCCCGATGTTGGCTCCCGGAGCTACGCCCATGCCGCCAACCAGCCCAGCACACAGGTCGGAAATTATATCGCCGTACAAGTTGGGCAAAACCAGGACGTCAAACATCTGGGGCTTCCTGACCAGCTCCATACAGATTGCGTCCACCAGCATATCGTTAAATTCTATGTCGCTATACTCTCTGGCGACTTCACGAGCAGTGTCTAAGAAAAGGCCATCGGAGAATTTGAGTATGTTAGCCTTGTGGACCGCAGTCACCTTCTTTCTGCCGTTCCGCCTGGCATATTCAAAGGCGAATTTGACAATCCGCCGGCTCGCTTTCTGAGATATCACCTTCAGGCTCACAGCAGAGTCTTTGCTTATCTCCTTTCCCGTGGCATCGAGCACAAGGTTCAGCAATTTCTTGGTTCCTGAATCACCTTTGGCGAATTCGATACCGGCATAGAGGTCTTCGGTGTTCTCCCTGACCACCAATATATCCACGCCCTGGAACGGCGTTTTTATACCCGGGTACACCTTATAGGGACGCAGGCAAGCATAAAGGTCCAAGGTTTGCCTCAAAGCGACGTTGACGCTCCTGAAGCCTGCGCCTATGGGCGTCGTCACCGGTCCCTTAAGGGCTACTTTGTTTTTCCTGATGGACTGGAGGGCCTGGTCAGGGAGAGGTGTGCCAAACTTATCCTGAGCCTGACTACCTATGATAACAGTGTCCCACTGGAAGTTGACCCCCGTAGCTTCCAGCACTCGCCGTGTCGCCTCAGCCACCTCAGGGCCTATGCCATCACCAGGGATGAAAGTCACTCTGTGTTTCATAATAGCCATCACCCTCACCTTAATCCTCTCCCGTCAAGGGAGAGGAAAGTTAGCTTGTAATGACGAAGTCCTTATGCTTCTGTATGTATGGGATGAGCCCACCCTCTTTAAGGATGGCGGACATTATCGGCGGCATCTTGCCACAACTTAATGCAATACCAGAGGTCAAATTAGCAATCTCACCAGCGGTCACGTTCATCTTTAGCTCATCGCCGTCGCCGATTCTGTCGGTGTCGCAAAGCAGGACAGGCAATCCCTGGTTTATGGCGTTCCGGAAGAAGATGCGCGCTGCCGATCTGGCTATAATAGCACCGACCCCCGACATCTTGATCACTACCGGAGCATGCTCCCGACTGGAACCCAGACCAAGATTCTTGCCCGCCACCAAAATTGCCTTGCCTCCGCCCGTCGCTGACAAAGCCCTTGCCCTTGAGGCAAATTCAGGGGCAGCATCTTCCAGGACGTGTTTGGCCAGTTCCGGCAAGTTGCTCCTCAGATGGGCAAACCTGCCAGGAATAATGTCATCAGTGGAGATATCATCTCCCAGCTTAATGGCTTCACCTTTAAGCATCAAATCAGACATTGCCACTCTTCTTGGAAATCAAAAATAAAAGACAAAAAACCAAATTGAAAAAATTTCACCTTTGATTTCTGCTCTGCATTCTTGCCTTTTGCACTTCTGTTCTTTATATGAATTCCCGCGGGTCGGTGATCTCGCCCCTTATGGCTGAGGCGGCGGCAGTGGCCGGGCTAGCCAAGTATACCATAGCCTCGGGGTTGCCCATCCTGCCCTTAAAATTACGATTGGCGGTGGAAAGGCAAACCTCGCCATCTCCCAACACCCCCTGATGAAGACCGAGACAAGCTGCGCAACCCGGCGGTAGAATAATCGCTCCAGCTTCAATTAAGCTCTGGATATAGCCTTTTCCAATGGCCCGAATGAGCACCTGCCTCGAAGCTGGCGCTATAAGCAACCTGGTATCGGCATGTCTCTTCTGGCCATTGAGAATCCCAGCAGCCACAGCCAAATCCTCCAGACGTCCATTAGTGCAGGCGCCAATAAATGCCTGCTGGATTTTGACCCCTTTCGTTTGAGTCACCGGACGGACGTTGTCCACAGCGTGGGGAAGCGAGAGCATCGGTTCGAGCTGGTCGAGATTCACGGGTATAACCCGTTCGTAATTTGCTCCACTATCTGCAGACAATGGCTTGTATTTGTCGCCCCGGCCATGCTCTCTAAGGAAGTCCCGTGTGATTCTATCGCTGGGAAACAAGCCAACCTTGGCCCCAGCCTCCACAGCCATATTGGCGATAGTCAGACGCTGCGACACAGTCAGCTTAGCCAGGGCTTCGCCGGCAAATTCCAAAGCTTTGTAACTAGCACCATCAGCGCCAATCCGACCAATGAGATACAAAATCAAGTCCTTGGCATAGACTCCCCGAGGGAAGGTGCCACTGAGCCCGATTAGAAAACTCTCCGGCACTCGAAACCAAGTCTTACCTAGGGCTAACGCTACGGCAACATCGCTGGAACCCATGCCAGTGGCAAAAGCTCCCAAAGCTCCCGCAGTAACAGTATGAGAGTCCGCACCCACAATGACGTCTCCGGGATTAGCGAAATTCTCCGCCACCAGCTGGTGGCATATGCCTTCGCCGACATCGTAGATGGGACAACCCGCTTCCCCAGCAAAGTGGCGCAGAAAGAGATGGTCGTTAGACAGCTGCTGAGCGGGACTGGGGGCGGCATGGTCCAGGAATATTATTGTCCGTTGCGGCTTGGCTAGAGCTTCAAAACCGCTTTCCTTGAACTGTCTTATGGTGAGCGGGCCGGTAGTATCCTGGACAAAAGCCAAGTCCACATCGCCAATTACAACGTCCCCGGCTTTCGCCTCGCCATGCGATTTGAGGCTCAAAATCTTCTCGGCTAGCGTCTTGCCCATGTATAGTCCAAATCCTAATGTCTAATCTCTAAACAAATCCAAAATCCCAAGTCCAAATGCCAAAACCCTATTGGCTCACTTTGCTTCACTATTCTAAACTACCCCAAAAAGTCTCACGACTTTTCGAGGACCGACCAGAACTGCTCTATATTAACTGGGTTCCCAAGAAAATCGCAAGATTTTCTTGGGTAGTTTAGTCGCTTCCTTCTGCTATAATCAATAACATGCCTGAATACAAACCAGGCAATTTGGGTTCAACACCATGCGGCACCAGCATTTTTCACTGGGGCCAGCGCACCTACATCATGGGAGTGGTAAATGTCTCCCCGGATTCCTTTTCTGGCGATGGAATAGCCGATGCTGAAGAATCTATAGCCAAGGCAAAGCGACTAGCCTCCGAAGGAGCAGACATAATTGACGTCGGCGGAGAATCCACTCGCCCTGGCTCAACCCCGGTTTCCATCGACGAAGAACTGCAGCGGGTAGTTCCCGTTGTGGAAAAGCTGGCCAAGGAGGTACCGGTACCCGTAAGTGTGGATACATATAAGCTAGAGGTAGCTCGGCAGGCTTTAAATGCCGGAGCCAACATGATAAATGACATCTGGGGACTGCAGAAAGAGCCCGCGCTGGCTGATTTAGCGGCTCAGAAAGGTGTGCCGATCGTTTTGATGAGTAATCAGCGGGACTCTCCGTGTCAGGACATTATGCCTGCGGTTGTTTCCGATTTGAAAAGAGCCGTCAAGCAGGCGCTAAGTGCAGGAGTGCCCTGGGAAAACATAATCATCGACCCGGGCATAGGTTTCGGCAAGACACAGGAGCAAAATCTGGAGGTTCTGCAACGCCTGGAGGAACTCAAAATGCTGGGCAGGCCTATCCTTCTGGGTAGCTCACGCAAGTCCTTTATAGGCTGGGTGCTCGATCTAACTCCTGAACAGAGGTCGAATAAGGTGACGTTCGTTCCACCCGGCGACCAGCGGCTGGAAGGAACGGCGGCCACCATAGCCATCGGCATTGCCAAGGGCGCTGATATTATTCGAGTGCACGATGTCAGGGAGATGGCACGCGTGTGTAAGATGAGTGATGCCGTTGTGAGAGGCGTTTAAGAGAATTGGCTATTGCCTATCTTGGTCTGGGTTCAAACCTGGGAGAGCGGGAAGAAAACCTCTGCCAGGCTTTAGCATTGCTATCTGCAAAAGTAAATCTTGAGGAGGTGTCGTCCGTTTACATAACCGAGCCAGTAGGCTATAAGGAACAGCCCTTGTTTCTCAACCTGGTTTGCCGCATCGCCACCGATGTGCCTCCTGATGAGCTTCTCTGTTTTGCCAAAGACATCGAAACCAAAATGGGCAGAGTTCCCAGCTTTCCCAATGCACCCCGCACTATAGATATAGATATTCTTTTCTATGAAGATAGGATTATGAGCACTCAAGACTTGACCATTCCACACCCCCGTTTGCAGGGGCGGGCCTTCGTTCTTATACCATTAGCGGAAATCGCCCCGGACCTAATTCATCCCGAGCTCGGCAAGAGCATCGCCCAATTAGCCAATGATGTTAAAGGACGCAAGGGAGTGCGAAAGTATAAAGGAGGATTCGATGTATCAGCTATTTGTAGAAGATCATTTTGATGCTGCCCATTATCTCCCGAACTATCATGGTAAGTGTGAGAAGTTACATGGTCACCGCTTCAAGGTAGTAGCTCGTTTTGGAGCAACCAAGCTCGATGAGACTGGCCTAGCTTACGATTTCGCACAGCTAAAGCAACACCTCAGGGAAGTCCTGGCTCGATTCGACCATACGTGTCTGAATGATGTGGCTCCTCTTAATAAGACTGGACCCTCCAGCGAGAATATTGCTGCCATTATCTATGATGCGCTCCAGGTCCACTTTTCCAAGTCTCCGGTGAAGTTGGTAAGTGTAGAAGTCTGGGAATCGCCCACGGCAGGCGTGGCGTACACCCCTTGAGGAACCCGACTCGTACGTGAACAGATTTGACCAAGGCTCCCAGGGGAAATGCACGATTTCGGCAGAATGGTTTCGAGTTAGGCTTGCTGTTCCGGCGGCAACAAATTGGGGATCGTAGCTACAATCGGGTAAGAATAGTTGCACTTAGAACAATACAGAGAACCCGTGACTATTTCTTCCCCTTTTTCCTCATCTGCCCTAAGTTCCAAATCCCCTTTACATACGGGACAGGCCAAGATTTGCATCAGTTCTTTTTTCATTTCGGATTCCAATTATATCATATGAACCGTGAAACTAAGAAAAGAAAATGCTATAATACTCGGCAGGAGAACGAAATGACAATGCAGATTAAAAAGACTTATAGAGGTTTAAATCCTGGGATGCTCTGCGATGAGGTACAAGGTTTGTTGCAGAAACAAGGGATTGTAGTTGTTGAGACTGAGTCGCAAACATATGGTCTTCCCAGCGGCGACACTCAATCGCGTACCACGTTGGCATTAAAAACGCCGGCCGAGCAAGAGAAAGACCAGAGAGAATGTGGCAGCGTACGTATTCTAGGCTCACCACAGGACGAAACAAAAATGCTCCTTGACATAGATGAAATCCTCTTCCCTCACGAAAGACTCTCCGCTTTTCAAAATGACCTCGATTTTATCCTCGGCTCATACGAAATTAAGTGGTAAACGAGCGGCTTTCAGAGCAGAACCAGCTCGCCAGGAAAACCAAGCAAGAACGACGAGAAAGGCGGCGAGCAAAGGAAAAGGCTAGGATTCCTCAGCATGGCAAGAGCCTGGCCAGAGTATATAAGGACGCTGTATCCAGGAGAGCCAAGACCACGAAAGCCCACAAGCAGTCAAGTTAAAGCCTGGATGCTATGATAAAGAGACTCTTCCTCAGAGGTCCAGTCATACTCTTGATTTGCCTGGCGATCGGCTTCGCCATAGTTTATGGCGGCGGATGGCTGCTTGAGCAGTTGGGATGCTCCGGGCCTTGACTCTGGAACCTAACTGAAACAGGCAAACTGCCGTCCTTTTTAGCTGTTTCGGCGTTTTGAGCAGATTGCAGCGCACTGTTCACACTCATTGTCACACGGCTCAGCATGAATGATGACGCTAGCCTCGTGGAGTACGCTTCTTATTTCGACCTCAACCTCGTCGCATATGTGATGAGCCTGCTCCAAACTAATGTCCCTAGTCATTACCAAGTGAAGGTCTATGTAGGTCTGGCTTCCGGCCCGACGCGTCCGTAGTGCGTGGAAGCCGGACACCTCGCGGCTGTGTTTCCTTAAACAGTCTTCGATAATTGCCTCTTGTGAGGGAGGTAGCTTCTCATCAATCAGTCCGGATATCGGCTTACGGATAGTATCAACGGCTACTTTCAGGATGTAAACAGCAACTACAATGGCGAGTATAGGGTCAACAATATTGAGCCCGGTGAATCGTACTATTACCAGTCCCACCAACACGGCTGAGGCGGAGTAGACATCGGTAGCAATATTTCGGGCATTAGCTTCCAAGGCTATCGAGCCGGTGGCTCGGGAGACTTTTAGTAGATGGCGAGATAGGAAGACACTAACCACTATGGAAACCGCCATCACAGCTACCCCAGCTCCGGCTAATTCAATGACGGACCCCTCTGTTATCCGTCCTATTGCCGAATAGATTATTAGTCCGCCAGCGATGAGGATGAGAATTCCCTGCCCAGCGCCAGCGATGTCCTCGACTTTACCATGACCATAGGGATGTTCGGCATCAGCCGGCTTAGCCGCAATGCGAATGGCAGAGAAGGTGATTATTCCGGCAAACAAATCCAATAGACTATCGGCTGCCTGCGCCACTATGCTGATACTGCCGGTCAGCCAGCTAACAATCACTTTAAGTATTATTAAACCGACGACTACACCAATCAGTAACTTGGTAGCCCCGGCCTTTGTTGCAAACATTTTTTCAGTCTCCTGCACCGCTTGATACAAAACTACAGAGAACCAAGAGTTTACAGCGATATTTCGGCCAGAGCAACTGTTAGCTAGTGAATCATTCAGCGCCCAGGACTAGAAGAATTCTCAATAAATGGGCTAAAATGGCCGATTATGAATGACCATGCGGGCAATGGTGACAGTAAACGAGCGGTACTTCTTGTCGCGACGATTGCGTCGTTTATTTTTCCTTTTATGGCCTCCACTGTGATTATTGCTCTCCCTTCACTCGGGAAAGAACTTTCATTGGACGCAGTCATGTCAGGCTGGGTTGCTACCGCTTACCTCCTGTCCTCGGCAGCCCTTCTTGTCCCCTTCGGCCGAATAGCAGACATATATGGCAGGAAGAAGATTTTTACCTACGGCATAGGTATCTTCACATTCTCCTCCCTTCTTTCCGGACTGGCAAACTCCGCCACCATGCTTATTGCCTGGCGGGTCTTGCAGGGAGTGGGCGGTGCCATGCTTGCCGGGACCGCAGTAGCCTTGCTTACTACGGTATTTCCCGCCAACGAGAGGGGGAAAGTCCTGGGGATAATTGTCGCAGCAGCCTATCTTGGCCTCTCCCTGGGTCCGGTTTTGGGCGGGGTTCTCACACAGCATCTTGGCTGGAGGAGCATCTTTTTCATAGGTGCACTCCTGGGATTGTTGGTTCTTGGTGTCGTTTTATGGAAGCTAAAAGGCGAGTGGACAAGAGCAAAGGGCGAGAGATTTGATTTTGCCGGCTCCGTAATCTATGTCCTTGGGCTGGTAGCGCTGGTATACGGTTTTACTCTCCTGAAAGAGAGTTCAGGAATGTGGTTAGGAGTGGGGCTGATTGTCGGAGGCG
Organism: Dehalococcoidia bacterium; assembly: GCA_029857995.1. Taxonomy (GTDB): domain Bacteria; phylum Chloroflexota; class Dehalococcoidia; order GIF9; family AB-539-J10; genus RBG-13-51-36. Next base: position 1,197 of record JAOUFZ010000049.1, on the reverse strand, counting down.
TCATAGGGCTTGGGGCGTTCGTCTGGTGGGAAATGAGAGTCAACAGCCCGGTCTTAGACATGAGCCTCTTCAAGAACAGCAGAGCCTTTACCCTTTCCAATCTGGCGGCGTTGATCAATTACAGTGCCACATATGCCGTAACTTTCCTCATGAGTTTTTATTTGCAGTATCGGCCTATAAACCCATTCGACGCTCAAAATGCCGGCTTGATTCTGGTCGCCATGCCCGCCGTGCAGGCTATCTTTTCACCGCTTACCGGCAGGCTCTCGGACAGGATTGAACCAAGGCTAATCGCCTCAGCAGGGATGGTGTTGAACACGGTAGGACTCATCCTCTTCATCTTTCTAGATGAAGGAACATCATTGAAGCTCATTATCGGCAATTTAATCCTGATTGGTTTTGGCTTTGCTCTCTTCGTGTCTCCCAATACCAACGCGATTATGAGTTCTGCACCAAAGACGGCTTACGGGGTAGCTTCGGCAATGCTGGCGACGATGCGACAGGTCGGCATGGTCCTGAGCATGGGAATCGCCATGTTGATGTTTGCCCTATACATGGGGAGAGTTCAGATTACACCCGAATCTTATCCTTTTTTCCTGCAAAGTATGAAGACATCGTTCATAATCTTCGCTATTCTCTGCTTCGGAGGCATATTTGCTTCGCTCGCCAGAGGGAGGGTACGGTAGCACGTCATGTCATTGCGAGCAAAAGGAGTGGCGATCTCGTCGCTTAAATTCCAAAATCCAAGCTCCAAACAAATCCATGCAAAATGCAAAAATAAAAGCGCAAAATGACAGAGTAAAGGTTAAAAATTTGGATTTTCTACCTTTGCCCTTTGAATTTTGTTTGGGACTTGGTGCTCGGGATTTAGGATTTCTCTCTATCGGGCCGTGCAACAACTCTTCATCATTTTGCCCTGTGTTTTCCAAGCAATTTGTTAACTAGGGTTCCGCTTTTTCGCCCACAACAACCAGCTCTCTTTTCTGTACTGGCTTGCGCCGTCTCTTCCAGCCAAGTACCTCCAGAAAGTCACCCACCTCTTTGTCCTGCAACATTTCATCGGGGAGGCACAAATCGGGATTGATTCGATATCTCAGACGTCTGCCTTCTCTTATCTTGGTAACGTAGCCATCGGTTTCAAGGTCAGTGATTATTCTGTGTATTGTCTTCTCAGTAATGCCTATCGTCAGAGAGATT
>JAOUFZ010000048.1 GCA_029857995.1 Dehalococcoidia bacterium | reverse complement strand
TGGCGGATTTGAGCGTAGTCTTCCTCTTCCTCAGATACTTCTCGAATTCCCTCACGGCCGCTACCGAGGACTCTATGCTTGTCGCACTTAGTTTGCGCCCTTTGAGAAACTTTCTGAACGTCTTTTCCTTCAGTTCACTCCTCCTTCTTGGTCGAGCCATCTGCGACATTGCTGTCTAGTGACCGTCTTTGACTCAAGCCGTCCTTTTTATATTAGCTTTTGCCGGATTCGTCGCGCGCGCGGTAAAGCTGAGATGTTGCTCTTCACAGAACTCTTGAAATTGATTCCAAATAACTGGGTCAGTCACTGACAAAGTTCTTTCTGCAAACTTGATTAGCCTGTTTTCATCCATCAAGAGTCTCTTACTGTAGTCGAGACTCTCCATCACCATTCTTATCAAGATACTAGCAATGTCTTTTCGGACCTGGTTTTTCTCTTTCAAAAGCCGCAGACGATCACGCAACCTTTCCTCTCTCTTCTTAAGGTTGACAAGTTCAATGTCTCCTTCAGTTTTCGATTCTTGGCGAGCCTTATACTAGTTGTAGAGTCGCTTAGCTTTGACTTTGCTTCCAATATGGACACCTGCCTTGGGCCAGCATATTTGCGAAATGCATTAACGATTTGATGCTTCTGTCGGTCGCTCGCAATTCGTTCAAATTCATCGGGGAATAGCAAGTGCAATAAGATATGGCGTCCCGCGTTAGCGTTGCCGGGAACCTTTTTGAGAGCTGCATCGGCGACTTGTTTACATGCATTACGGTCAAATGGATCAGCTTCACTTAAGCTAATTCTGCGACAGTACTCAATCTAAAATGCAATTTGCCAAGGTCGCCCTGTTTGATAGTGCGGGCCAGGTAACCCAATACTGGCTTACCAGCCCTACAATCAAGGCTGCAGTAATAACAAAGGTGCCAAGTGTTTTCATATATACGAGCCATGAAGTGTTATTGTATCACTGGTGAAGGAATTATCAATGGGATTGTGGGGACGCAATAACATAGAACTTCTACCGTTCAGGGTGCGTGTTTAATCTGGCATGGTCACAATACATTGGAAAGTATGCTTGGGCCTAAGAGTAAGCTGGTGGGCGGGGGAAGGGTGGGCGGTGACCGGCAGCGTACTGGCGAAGCCCTTCTGCCATCTCAGGCTTGGTCAAAGTGTTCTGGTGAATCTTCGCCTCCAACCTGATTCCCTCCGATAGCGGCAGCGACAAGCCTCCATAAGTGGCTCGCCGGTCGTTTTTCAGGCAGAACCTGGGGTATTTTGACATGGCCTCAGCCAATTCCAAAGCCCGTGGCAGAGCCTGTCCCTCAGGGACAACCTCTTGTATCAATCCTATGTGGAACGCGTGGTCAGCGTCGATTACAACGCCCGTCTCTATGAGATAAAGTGCGTTGCCCAGGCCAACGATTTTGGGGAGACGCTGCGTGCCACCATCGATAAGTGGGACACCCCAGCGGCGGGCAGGGTCACCAAAACTGGCGTTGCGAGAGGCAATACGGAAATCGCACCAGCAGGCTAATTCCAGACCACCGGCTAAGCAGTAGCCATTGATGGCAGCTATGGTTGGTTTTTCCAGGTCGGTAATACGGCTGATGCCCATCGGCCCGGACTCATCAGCACCGGGACGTGCTATGAGGCTTTCAGCGTTCTTCAGGTCTGCTCCTGAACAGAAGGAAATGCCTCCAGTTCCAGTGAGGATAAGCACATCGAGGTCTGGAGCTTTGCGGAACGACTGGACGGCCTCGAAGAGCAGTTGTGCTGTTTCACCATCGAAGCAGTTACGTACCTCCGGACGATTTATGGTGACTACAATCGAGCGGCCTTTGCATTCGGTTTCTACTTTAGCCATGATGCACCTCCCTTGATTTAGATATTATACGACTAGCAAGCTGAGCTGCAATTCTTGCAGGCCTAACAGCAGCTACTGCAATGTTTCCGCTGCAACCTGGTGGGGAAAAGGAGCCGATTATTGAACGAACTGATGAAAAGTGACTCAACAATTCGCTACTTTGTGCAGCACTAGAATTGCGATTGCGGGGACACAATAACATGAAACTTCTACCGTTCAGCGTGCGTGTTTAACGTAGCTCGGTCACAATACAATATTCCCAGTCTGTCTAACGAGGTAACAAAACAAGTTTTTGTGCAATTTCACCCGCAGGTATACTCTGAACCTCTGCATCGCCGCCCCTTTGCCCATACAGTCAGTACGCTATGCTCTGCCCACCGGGATTGGTTCGGCTGATTTCCTTAATCTCGCAGTGACGGAGCGCAGAGGAAAATAGAGTTGGCCCCAATTCTATAGCTCGCTTTATCTTATAGTGATTTCTCCATCTTCAATAGTAAGGATTATGCGTTGATCGATATCAGAACTGTTATACTCTAATCCCTTTCCTAATGAACCTGCGGGGGCCATACTAAGAACACAAGCTCCAAGCGAATATGTTCCGTCTTCCATTTCACTAAGTGAAAGCCCCCAATCTTTTCCTTCAATGAAGTTTGCCTTGTCTTGGGGAACAAGATGGGGGGATGCAAATATATAGTTAGCTCCGTAGACTGATTCCCCTGTTTCAACTCGGTTTATCCATAACTGATAAGAACCAAGTTGAGGCTCAGCTGCCGGTTCAAAGGAGCCAGGTATTATCGGAGTCTCATCCCAGCTAACTAAGATTCCATCTTTAGTTAGGTCAGCTCCTACATTAGTCGGCGGGTCTGGTGGTTCAACCCCTACCCAGATGTCAGTGTTTCTCGCTCCCGGTATTGGCTCACCAGCCACATCAAGACCAGTGAAAATATACTCTCCGCCAGCTATGGGCATTCCTGGTTCACAGGTTGAAAAACGAAACAAGGTTGTCCAGTCAACCCCAGGGCTAAACACATCGGTATATCGTGGAATGATTATTGACCTACCGTCAGGCAGGTCCACCCGAACGTTATCCATGACTACATTGGTCATAATTCCTAGAATAACACAGGGGTTTCGTTCTTCCGGTGGCAAAGTTGCCGGCCCCTCCAGGCCAAGATAGGCATCTGTCTGAAAATGAAGGTCAATGAGCTCAGGTGGCTGACCAGGTCTAGTAATGCATTGTTGCCCTTCAGGGATCTGCAGTTCCACACCCTGTGCAACGGCCCGTATATCCCCTTCCAGATTAGTTATCCAGGTTGTGCCATCTTCGATGACGTAAACCTGCATAACACTACCCCTCACCGCTACCACACCAGTCGGTGTTTCAACTTCGTAGCGGGATGCTGGATCAACAAGCTTTGTCACGCGGCTTATGGTGTTCCCTATTGTCTGTTCAAGAGTAATAGTTGTGGAGCCGGTGTCCCCGGAAATATCGAGTGAAGCAATTTGTATCTCGGTGCCAGCCTGTAGTTCGATAGTGCTACCATCAAAGAAAGTGATTTCGGCGCTAGAATCATCGCCCGTCTTTATGCTGTCTCCGACTTCTAAAGACATCCCGACCTGCGCTTCTATCCAACTGCCTGTACCTGCCTTCATTACAGATACATTTCCCTCGGTTGTTGAAAGTATAGTAAGCGTAGAACGAGAAGAACCACAGCCAACTAGAGTCGCAGCCACTAAAATTGATAAAGCGAGTATTGACAGCAGCTTCTTATGCATGGTGCGGTTCCCGTAAAGGCCCCGAGTATCTTGTCCGCTTCATCAGCACTGTCCCCCTCCTGAGCTACAGTCTATGATGGCTGGATATGGATGTCAAGCATCTCGCGTGTGAGTCATTATGACATCAGGAGTCACAAAGCGTCATCTTGTGCAATCCGACACGGCTTGACATTCTAACACGGCAGTCATACACTCTAGGGACGAGTTTCTTACAGGGAATATATCATGCCTCTTGACCCACAAGCGGAAGCGCTTCTTGACCAGATGGTTTCCCTCGGCGCGCCGCAATTGCACACACTCTCTCCAGAAGATGCACGTAAGGCATTCGATATGCTGGTGCAATTGTCAGGGCTAAAACCAGAGGCTGTTGCCAAAGTTGAAGATCGACTGATACCAGGTCCGGCTGGGCAAATTCCAGTTCGTTTTTACACACCGCAAGGCAGGGCCCCTTTTCCCGTGCTGGTTTTCTTTCACGGTGGAGGCTTCGTCATTGGCAGTATAGAGTTGTACGAAGAGTTCTGCCGAGCGCTAACAAACGGTGCCGGTTGTATTGTGATATCAGTAGGTTATCGCCTTGCTCCGGAACACAAGTTCCCGGCCGCCGTGGAGGACTGCTATGCCGCGACCAAATGGGTTGCCGTAAATGCCAAGGCTATAGGCGGTGATTCGATGCGTATCGCCGTGGGTGGGGACAGTGCTGGTGGAAACCTGGCAGCAGTGGTCGCGTTGATGGCGCGGGACAAGGGCACTGTTCCGCTGGTGTTCCAGTTGCTTATGTATCCCGCCACTAATCTTGCCCACGATACACTTTCAGCGCAGGAGAATGCAAATGACTATTTCCTCACCAGAGACGATATGTTTTGGTTCCGGAGCCTTTACTTGAGCAACGACGCCGACCGCAATAACCCTTATGCATCTCCGCTGCAGGCGCAGGACTTGCATGGGTTACCGCCGGCTCTGGTGATAACAGCTGAGTACGACCCGCTGCGGGACGAAGGAGAAGCGTACGCCGCTCGGTTACGCGAGGCTGGTGTTACCACGGTATGCACACGATACAACGGCATGATCCACGGCTTCTTGAGCCTGCCCTTCGACCAGGGCAAAAAAGGGAGGCAGGAAGTCATTGCCGCTCTGCGGTCTGCCTTTGCCAAATAGGGCCATCCTTACACACTCACTCAGAAGATATGAGTCCCTGTAGGTAACATTTAGCCAGATTGTGTCCGCAGGCTCTAACCGTATCGGTTTACGGTTTGATTTCCGCCTCAGTCTTGTTATCTTGTATCTGCTATCGCTCTTTTCTCTTTAACAGGAGCCAATTCTTGGCACCCGTGTGAACCAGAGCATACTCCCCTTCCAGTTTATCTCCATGAAGCGTGAATGTTAACAGATCGGGCTCCTTTTGTTGGAGTTCATATTCACCTCTGTCCCAGATTTCGACCTTGCCAGCACCGTACAAACCTTCGGCGATGTCTCCTTCAAAATCTATGTAACTCACTGGATGATCATCTACCTGAACGGCCAACCTTCGAATACCGGACTCGGTAGGAGGGCCTTTTGGCACGGCCCAACTCTTGAGTACACCTTCCATCTCCAATCGGAAATCATAGTGTAGACGAGTTGCATAGTGTTTCTGGACTACAAATCGACTCATTTTGAATGCGGCTTGCCTTTTCTAATTTCAATTACTAGTCTATCATCCAGCGCCAAAAGCGGGGTAAGATACTCACGCAAGCGCGCTTCACCGGCTCCTATTGTCTTTTCTTGCCTAACAAATCATCGTTTTGTGACCTAATAGTCAGGTATGCGATGCTTGCAAGATTTACTACCTTGTTCCAGTTCCAGGTTCCAACTTCTACGGCTCTATGCTTCTACTCGGAACTGTAGCTAAAAGAGAGGAAGCACTTGAAACTTAGAATCACCGTAGAAGTAGGTGAGGAAGAAGGACGTAGAAGTAGGTATAGAGGTAGAACTAGAATTCGTAGAAGTAGCAGCAGTGGTAGAAACAGAAGTAGCTATAGAAGTTGAAACATAAGCATTACCAATTCGAGTGGATGCCAAACTGGATATAGTCGAAACTGAAGCAGAACTAGGAACTAAATCTCGAATACACAATCTGGCTTTTTGTTAACTTGCATTGATTCCCTACACGCCTTATCTTTGCCTATCTTCCGTACCATGTAGCGCATGACGCCTTCAGCATGCTTGTTTACCTCCGCGTCCTTTGACATAATTACTTGAAGACAATGTGTAGGGTTATAGGTAGGCCATGCTAATTGCACTCCTAGGATTGAACACAGAAGAACTGCGTGTGCTGGTACAGGAAGAGGGCGAACCAGCGTATCGAGGCAACCAGCTAGCAGAGTGGGTCTACCGGCGTGGGGCACGCACGTTCGAAGAGATGACCAATCTGCCCGATACACTCTGCGTGCAAATGAAGAAGAAATATGAGGTCGGTCGCTCCCGAGTAGTCACTGTGCAGCACAGCCGGGATGGAACAGCGAAGCTGTTGGTGGTGATGTGTGATGGTGCGAGAGTGGAAACCGTAGGCTTGCCCTACGCAGACCGTTTCAGTTGTTGTCTGTCTACACAGGTAGGCTGCCCCGTGGGCTGCATCTTTTGCGCCACTGGACTGAGTGGCTATACCCGTAACCTCACGGCGGGAGAGATTGTGGGTCAGGCACTGGCAGTGCAGGAAGAAGCGCAAAATTACTCATCGCAAATTGATAAGCGTAGCTGCCGTATTGACCATATCACCTTCATGGGTATGGGAGAGCCGCTACTTAACTATGCGGCGACTGTGAAGGCGATACAGTTGCTGAACAGGGAATTGGATATTGCCATGAGGCATCTGACACTGAGTACCGTCGGCTTTGTTCCCGGTATCCGTAGGTTGGCGCAGGAAAAATTGCAGATCACCTTGGCTGTGTCTCTCCACGCCCCTACAGATGACCTACGCTGGCAGCTCATCCCTAGCATGGTCAAGTGGAGTGTCGCTGAGATTATAGATGCCTGCCACGAGTACGTGCAGCAAACCGGCCGCCGGGTGACATTCGAATATTGCTTGCTTGGTGGAGTCAACGATAGAATCGCAGAAGCGCGTGAATTGACGAGTTTGCTACACGGGCTGAACTGCCATGTGAACTTGATTCCGTACAACTCCATCCATGGACTCGGCTTCCACGACCCGTCGCCGAAAGGCATCCGCGCTTTCCGCGAAGTCCTGAGCAGTGCAGGCATCCAGGTTACGCAGCGGGTTCAACGGGGTCCAGATATTGATGCCGCCTGCGGGCAGTTGCGGCAGCGGATAACGGGAGCAGTATTTAACGAGTTATCTCTCTAAAGCATCACTCACCAGTGAATCTAGGCTAGGCCACGCTTTAGAGGACAGGAACACAGGCTTAATATCGGGCGTTCTCCGGTCTGTGTCTACATGTATCGCTACACATTCTGACGTATTGTTACGCTAGAGGTAACAATCCAGGCATTTGTGATATTTAGTGAACATTTTGGGCCACTTTCATTATCAATGTTTTGTTGGCCGTAACATCCAAGTATTGGCTAGTGTTTTAATACACAATGTTTCCGAAGGCTCATTAGCCAAACCATGATTTCAAGGCAACAGGGTCCTCAACCTCCATGATTCTCAATATATCCCTATGCATCACATTCTTCAATTTAGTAACTATCGGTCTTTCCTTGTTCAGTCCCTTGGCAAAGGATATCGCTTCACTCATTAGTTCGTCCATACTGCAGGCTTTCACTATAATATGGCGTGCTTCGCACTCCTCAGCAGTCAGTTTCCTTGCAGTGAGCTGCATATCTTCCACTAAATCCATTGGTATAGCTTTCTTCATCAAGGCCGTGAAGCTGGGCAGTAATGGTATGCCGAGGTTCACCTCGGGAAAGCAAAGATATCCACGACCTTTCCTCATGAAGCGGAAATCGAAACAACATGCCAGCACGGCTCCGCCCGCAAAGGCGTGGCCTGTAATCGCACCAACAGTAATCATAGGATAGAAAAGCATCATCTTAAAGAGTTCATTCAGTTTTGCGGTGAAAACATCTGTGATACCTCTTTCGCCTTTCTGAACAAGTGGCAATAGCCATTCAAGGTCTAGGCCGGTGGACCATATCTTCTCGTCGCTTGACCTAACTATCAATGCCTTAGCATCCGTATCCTTTTCTATTTCGTTCAGCACTGATAGAAATTCGGTAACGGAGTTTATATTGAATTTGTTCTCATTCATGGTAAGTAAAGCCACTTGTTCATCCAGCCTATATTCATACATACCCATTATTGACTCCTCCTGACAGTGAAACTAAGCCTATCTCATAGCTTCTGGCCTGTCAATCATGGTGGGGTGTAACAAAAGTCAGTTTTGTGACTCGTTAGTCCGATAGTATGTCTTGGACACTGCAACCTATTGGCATGGTCACAACAATAGGGCATATTTTAGCTTCGTTTGCGGCAAAACTAGGCAAACACGCCCAAAACCCTGTTTTGTGCGTGAAGTCCCATCATGTCCCAGTCCTTGCCAAACAGTTTTACGCCAAATTTACGCCAATTCTCCAGGTGTAGCCTGAATCTAACGGAGCAACAATGAGAACAGTTTTCGGTGAAGTTTGAGCATAGCTTGAGGCTTTGATAGGGAGTATGCCCTAGGGGCACTGGTGCTAGCAAAGCCTGGCCACGAAGATGTTGGCTCGTAGACGAATTAGGCTAGCTATAGAATAAAAAGAGGAAAGGAGTATCCGAAGAGGCTCCCTTTTAAGCAATTCCTCCGTTATAACCAGTTGTGCTTAAGGCGCAGAGGGAACGTAGCACCCACTAAGGAAGGCTTCATCTATAACGACAATAGGCATAATATTACCTTCTGGAACACCATAATCATAGAGGCAACCTTCAATCATGCCTTCTCCGTCTATGATGTCCATGTCTCCGAGGTTATAGGAGTTGTATGACAGTAGGTCGAGCAATTCAACAGGTAATGCGTCATCTTCAACGATTTCGCCCTCAAAGGTTATACCCTCTACTTCGACCTTGAAGGTTCCGTCCTCTCTAATCCAAACTTCACCCTTTTCCAAGTCAAAAGATTCGGGTCCAGGAGCAAACAGGTCAGATTCGAATACTGTTCCTACACCACCTGGTCGGCTTTTAGCAAAGAGTGGTACAGCAACAATTAAACCAATCACCAAAGTCACGAGGATGCCGACTGCGATTGATTTGTTCATCTATTTCCTTCTCCTTCTTCTTGTTCATTATTAGTCTTTAAGATTTGTCTATTTACCTACCATTGCCAAATTATTCCGCAGTGCTTACCCCTGTCGACCTCAGACATGGGGTCATACATATCTAGATTAAAACCTCTAATAACTAGAGCAAGAATTCCTTTACAAGACTATGACCGACCATATTTCAGGTCGGTTTCACCATTGGCTCCCTGCCACTTAGGTGACCAAGCACAAGTGACAGTTCAAAGCCACCCTTATTAATTATGAGAATCGCTTCTACAGCATAACAGATATGAATGATAAGTCAAGATGACCAGACTTGACTTTGCTCAACCATTTCAAAGCCCTGTTCAACATGTTCTTTATTTTAGGAGGCAAGCATAAGCTATAGAGCGAAGGGGAAGCACTATCCTTAAGCACAGTGCTTTTCAAATTAGCCCGCTGTACAGTATTGCTTAATAGACAACGGTCAGAGCGAGCCCATCGCCCAATCCAAAGGGCGTACCCCCTTCTTGATATTCAGGTACCTGTCCGTGACCTATTTGGATTTTGGGGATAGAGGATTATCTACGAGAATCTTTCAACCATTCCTTTAGACAAAAGGAGGTAGAGTAGAGTGAAGAACAAGGCGTCATTAAGACAACTAGCTAGGCGACTAGGTGTTAGCGCGTCGTATCTATCACAGGTTGAGAACGGGAAAAGACGACCAAGTCAAGAACTGTTAAGCAGCGCAAACGTAGGACATCTGCTTAAGGTTAAGCGTGATGTTGACGCTCATAAGTCTAAAAGCTACAATCTGTTTATACGCCAGCGTAGCTCAGGGGTAGAGCAGCGGTTTCGTAAACCGCCGGTCGTCGGTTCGAATCCGACCGCTGGCTAGGGGGTAATATGAGCAAATTTGCAGACAAGTTGCAGAGTCTTTCTAAGTCTTCAACCGCGCCCATAGGTTTTCATCCCGCTGTCTCTGAAGTAAGAAGCCCGGCAATGTTGCTTATTGTGGGACTATCCGGGACACAGGTCAAGGAAGCCAAAATCGTGGCTGACGTCAATGCCGATGCTGGGTTGATAGTGAGTGAAGGCGCAA
>JAOUFZ010000047.1 GCA_029857995.1 Dehalococcoidia bacterium | reverse complement strand
CTATCCCCATCCATAGACCTAAAGCTGGAAACGTAATTGCTGGCATTAGAATTTCACCTCCTTTCTAAAATGAAGAGTGTTAACCCTACTATTTCTTGCCCAACATTGTGAGTATGCCCCAGACTATTAGGAAAATACCGATTATCCATGCCAGTAAATGAGGAAATATTAGTATAAGCAAACCGGCAACAATTGCTATGACACCTAAAACTATTTTGCTCAAACCAAACATGCTACCTCCCTTTTTAGATTCAAAAAATATTGATCCTATTTAGATTACATCAGCCTTCCCAAAAGTGTCAAGATGTTGTTGTGTGGTGTACAGGATATACTATAGAGTTACGGAGCAACAAAACGCTAGATTGTTGGATAATTTCCTGAGTTAAAGTGACCCTCCAAAAAGATTGCTATTTCTTAAGTTATCGTGGGTAGTCAGTCAATACTAGCGGTTCTTGATCACTTGCTACGACAGTGTCCTCTACTCTCACACCCCACGGATCGGTATAAAGACCGCAGTTACCTACGGCGGTAACTACTTTAGCCTCAAGTGGAGGTGGTTCGTTTTCCTCATGGAAAAAGGCATAGCCCGGTGGCGGAGGCGATTCTTCGAACTCAATGCCGACGCCATGAATCGGCGGCCCAAAGATATGCTCACCATGCTTCGCATCCTTTAATATGTCATGCAAGGTCTGTTCCAGATCGTCCTACTGTTCTTCTATTCTAGAGCCAGACAATTCCCATGGCCAATCGAAGTGAGGAAGAGTCTATGACGCAAGCCCGGATTGAATTGTACCTTCCATCTTAATAAAAGATATTCCTCTGGCACTAAGCTGGCTTACTAAGAAAGTACAGGGTTGTCATAGCGGCGAAGTATAAGAGCGCTAGAGCCACCGTATCTACACCAACCCAGATGCGCAGCCAGAATCGAGGCCGGAAAACGATACCGATAATCACAATGCTACTCATCAGTACCGCAAAAAGAGCCGTTATGACATGGTATACCTCCGCTCCCTGCAGAATTGGCGCGGCAGCATAGAAAAGGTCAGCTATAAAGATAACAACACCCATATTGAACAAGTTACTTCCCACCATATTACCAACAGCCATTTCCAAGGCACCCAATCGTGCTGCAGAAATTGAGACCACAATTTCGGGTGCGGATGTACAGATGGCAAGAAACAAGGTACCCACAAAGCTGGCGCTGAGACCGGTGACTTGAGAAATCTGGTCGCCAACAGGTGCCAGCCATATTCCGGCTCCAGCAGTTGCTATTGCTGCCACAACAAATAAGGTGACCGCCCTTTTCAGAGACATGTGATGATCGTTGGCAGGGACTATCTCGTTTCCCTGAGCGTCTGCACTTTTAGCCGACTGGAAGCGAAATATCATGTATTGTGCAAGAAGGTACAGGAGGAATAGTATTAGAGAAAGGATCCCAATCCGACCGAAAATGGTCAATGTTAGCAGATTCTGAGCGAGATAAAGGAATGTGGCTGCTGCCGCTATTAGAAAGAGGCTCAACGCTGCACCCAAGGTGATGCCTGTGCTCATATAATGCAACGCCGGGCCGCTCCTGTAGACCAAATCGATAATGGCAATAATCACCAGGTTTATCAAGTTGGAGCCAAAGAGGTCTCCGATCGCTAAGTCGGGCTCACCTACCAAGGTCACCGAACTGATGCCGGTAGCTAGTTCCGGGAGAGATGTTATAGTGGCGAGAAGAACTACACCAATCCAAACGCGCCCCAGACCTGTCTTCTCTGCAATCAAATCACCATATTTGGCAAGTTTAGTTCCAGCTAAGACAATAATTGCAAGGCAGACAGCGAATTGTATCCAAACCATGCCGTACACTACCTAAATTATTTTTTTAGATACTAACACGCTACTAAGCTGTCGCGCAAAACCTAGTAGTTTTCCGACTGTATCCTTTCGCTCCGGGGGGTAAGACCCCAGTCTGGGGTCCAAACAGCTGTATTTCATAAGCTTAAAACCAGTTCAAAGTCTTTATTTCTGCCTACCGTATAATACCGCCCACCGTAGTAACTTTTTCGAGTAATCGTGACACCGCGAGAGCTTTCTTGTGGACCTCAAGTCACCGTTTACTAGAAATTTCGGCTCTTAGTCTTATCCTGACATGGTTTTACCTTTTAACTTCGGTTTGTACTTGCCAAAGCTATAGAGTTTCGGAAAGGGGGCTTTATGGATTTCTTCAAGGGCAAATATCTCTCCGGCAGCCAGTAAGACGTATATTAGAGGACTGAGGAACTGCTGCAGGGAAACCATAATCGGAGGGTTTTTCTTCTTGCCGATAAGCTCGCTCTCACCACTCTGGACCAGGGAATTCTGGAATTATTCATATAAGTAACTCTAACCTAATTATTATTCGGATTCAGTTTTTCAATCCAGAATTACTAGATGTCAAAGATAAATCCTTACGAGCTGACAAATGCCGTCCTAAAGGAGAGCCGTTCGTTTTTTTGTTTCATTCCCCAGCCCCCGCTACACATTACGTCAGATTGTTCAACAGGAGATTCAAAGACCGGATAAGCGGACTATGTACTTTTTTGCCTATGGTGTAGCTGTGCTTGGAGTTCACGGTACTTGTCGATGTATTCGTGGATTGCTATCACAACAGCGGCGTGGCTCCAAGTCAGCGGTGAGACACTGAGCGGAGCACAGTTGTAGGGATGAACCTGCTCAGCAAGAACACCACTTGGGAGAGCACAGTGTTTAACCCAGGTGAAGATTTGGAGGGCTGGCTTTAAATCGTCTATCGATTGAGCCCTGGCAATATGGCATTGTGCCACCCACATAGTGCAGATAAACCAGGGGTTACCGGGGATATTAACGATGTCCTGACTGATTTGCTGATAGCGGTCGTTCTCATAGCGGGCGACACCTCCCACCTTAGTCTTGCACCAAAGCCTGTCTATAATTGCCGCCATCGTGCTCTCAATCAGGGGATCAGTAGCCTGGAGCATACCGAACAGAAAAGGACCGCAAATACTGCTATCGATAGTGTAGTCCGGTTCCACCACACCGTCAGCGTCAACTTTGACCGAGCGCAGGAAACGCCCCAACTTCTTGTCAAAAAGATACTCAATAGCCGCCTCTTTTATCTCAGCAGCCGCCTGACGGTACCGTTTGGTGAGGGCCACCTCACCAAACATTTCCGTAAAATTGGCTGCCGCTTGTAAGCCTGCCCAGACCGCAGCCACGGTAAACGAGTGGATGCCACGGCGTTCCTCCCAAAGGTCATATGAAGGTGCCGGAAGGTTCGTATAAGGCTCTCTATAGCTAGCCATAAAGTCGGCAGCGTTCTTAATCAGCTTTTCATAAAGGGAACGGATGTGCTCTACATTGTGGAACTTATGGTAGTGGTGCCAGAGGCTGTATATTACTAAAGCAGTCTGATCCTCTTCAATTGGCAGTTGCAGCTTGCCCTCTTCGTCTGCCCAGGGCATCCACTGGCCCGCCAGATACCCATCAGCGGTATACTTGTGAAGGAGATAGCCTTCCCTGGTAATGACATCGGCGCAAAAATCGAAGAACTCGTGGCTGACTTCATCATAGTTGGCCATGTCGAGGGCCTTAGCTACGAAGGCGCCATCACGACCCCACACATAAGAATAGGTGTCCCCCAAGACGTCGGTAATGTCCGAGTCAGTGCTGGCGATGATAGCACCGCGGTTATCAGTCTGCACGCGCATGGTGAGCAAGCTGCGTCTGTACAAATCCAATATGGGAGTCGGCAGGTCGGTAAAGTCTAGCGATTCCTTATTAACCCAAGCTCGCCAGTAGTCACGGGTGCGCATAATGAATGACTCAGGTTCACGTTCCTCGATCAGGGCTTCGAGGGACTCGACTCCGTGGAAGTGTGTATTTGCCGCCAGCCAGTGATAAATGGTTGAATTTCCCCTAGCGGGTACAGTGCTGTCATACAGCCCAATGACGCCCTCAGCGAACCCACATGTAAGAGGCACCTTCGTCAATTGGCCGTCTTCGGCATCGTGCCGGGCACTTGGCTTATCTTCTGATTTTGTGCTTCCGGTTGTCCAGTCATCAATGCCAATCCTTCCATTTACTTGGCCACCTGCCAGGAAATAACGCTGCTCCTTGTACATCACCAACGCGCTCAGTCCTGGGTGGTAGTAGATAGTATCGCCTATTTTGCTGCCTAGAATCCGTAGCTCATAATGGAAGAATAGACGTACGTCGCGGAGGTGGTCTCGTTGATTGGCTATATCAACCCGTCTGAAAAAGATGTCCCTGTGAAAGTCCACTAGGTCAGAAAAGGTGAGGGTAAGCCCTAGGGTAGGATTAGCGGCAGTAACACGGGTGACCAGACTCTCGCTTTCATAGACCATTTCCTTTTGCCACTGGGGGCCGTCAAGCCAGGCGAAGTTTCCATCAACCCAGATGCCAGTACGTGATACACAACCTTCGGCATGGTTCTCCTTGCCGACATAAGGATAGTAGATATCCCGGATGTTGTAATCAGTATCGAAATTGATGAGTAGGTTGCCATTGCCTACAGGTAAGTCTCTAGGCATGTTAGTTGTTAGATTACTCTCCTCTCAGGTCTTAATGGACTACGTAAGCACATGGACCCGATTATCACTTCATCTCTTTTGAAAAGATATTATGTTAGCCTCCTGTTTCCACGCCCACATATTTCTCAAAATCTATCAGAGCCTTTCCCGGTCCTGGTAGTTATATATATTTGTTCCTTTAGTCTCCTTACTATTTGAGAACTTGATTTTACTTGTTCCCCTATCCCATAAACTATCCTTATGCCCAGCTCATTACAGACCTCAATTTCATTCTGAGGCATATTCTCAGGCGTTCTGTCTCCACCCTTAGCAAAAATATCAGGCCTAATTACTCGTAATGTTTGGGCTTGTGTACCATCTTTATCCATTGTTGCTATGACCTCATCAACACAGTGCAAGGCTCTAAGAATCTCCACCCTCTCTTCTAAAGGCGTAAAGCAGTATCCTTTTTTGCGCACCATGTCTTCATCATTGCTGACCAAAACAATAAGGTAATCGCCCAATTCCTTAGCTTTCTGTAAATGACGGAGATGGCCGACGTGGAGCGGGTCAAATCCACCGGCTACTGCTACTCTTATCATTCATACACCTCCATGTATTCTTGAGCTATCCGCTCCCATGAGAATTTTTCTGCAGTCTCTCGGGCACGTTCACCCGTAGCCTTTCTAAGTCCGGCCGATTTAATACAGTATTATAGACCTCCAAGGTTTTCTGAGCTACCTGATCCCATGAGAAATTTTCTGCGGTTTCCCGGGCACGCTCACCCATGGTCTTTCTAAGTTCAGCATTTGAAAGCAGCAACTCGATTTTTGCTGCCAGGTCGTTGACATCGGAGGGGGCTCTAAGTAGGAGGCCATTTACCCCATCGATTATGAGATCGGCAGCTCCGGCAACCCTGCTGGTGATTACAGGCAAGCCGCTGGCCATAGCCTCGACGATGACCAGACCAAAGGGCTCATATATGGTAGGAAGAACGAATATATCGCTAGCAGCATAGTATTCCCAAAGATTGCTGCTGTGGTGGACAAAGATTATCCTGTCCCTCACCCGCTTTAGCTCCGCAAGATGGCCGTAGAATTTCTCGTCACCGCTACCACAGATAAAAAGTTTGACATCCGGCCTCTGAACGAGCGAAAGTGCTTCCATGATATGAAGCACTCCTTTTCTCTCCCAGTCACCTCCGGCGAACATCAGTAATGGATCACTACGGGATACACCATGCTCTTGCCTGATCTGGCCTCTATAGAGCAGCCGATTAGTCGGGTGGAATCTGAGAGTATCTACTCCATTAGGGATTACGATGATGTTTTTGGCGGCATCACCGTAATGACGGGCAAACTCTTTTTGCATAGCCTGAGAAACTACAATACACGCTTTAGAACTGCTGCGGCTAATTATCAGCCTCTCAACAAAGCATAGCAGGCTGCGATACAGCCTGTGGTCCAGGGCTTTCAGTTTCTGCCAGACACTCCTGCATGGTATCTTAATTATGTTAGCTTCTTCGAGACGGCGGCACTCCCTCTCACAGAAATGAGAGGTGATAACGTTTGAAGAAAAGGCAGAGTCATACCCTGTCGAATGGATGATGTCAAAGTCTGTTTTTCTGAGGAGGGAAAGAGCGGCAAGGAGTAGGGTACTGGATATCAAGAAGGTAATGTGTGCCAAAGACTTGGCACATCTGAGTCCTGGCACCTTATAGTGTTTAACTTTGAGTAAGTCAATTCCATTTATAGTATTAGAAAAAACCGAAACCTGATGGTCCTCACAAAGCCTTTCGACTAGGTGAGCGGTGACGGTTGCTGGCCCTGCTTCAAAGTTAACATGATGCGCAATGAAAGCAATCTTCAAGGTTATCTCCAGAAGGGGCCTCTAGCATAGGGACTTAGTATATGGTGCTTTTGCGGGAGAGCACCAGACTTTGGTTCAAAGAGCTACTGCCAACCCTACCACCAAGGCCGCCGCTAAATGGCGCTTGCCATTTGGAACTATAAATATTATACCACAATGGACACGGTGTGCATAGAAACTTACTCTATGTCAGCTGCTGCGCAAGGGGTCGAATCTAAACAAAGGGTGCAAGCTCCAAAGTAAGGAATACAATTCACATTGAGGTGAACAAAAAGCCAAAACGTTTAGCCGGCTGGCAGCCAGTTCTATTATTAATAATATGAGGGCTGCTTGGTGATGCCCTTATTCCAGGATTGCCAGATCTACTTACCTATGCGAAATACCTTGGTTCCACACCTCGGACATATACCTTGAGTCGCAGGGCGTTTGTTTTTCATTTTGATAGCCTTTGGATTCTTGATCTCAACCTTTTTCCTGCATTTCATGCAATATGCCTGCATTTGAACCTCCTCGGGCGTAAGATTTGTTTCTGAGAATAACATCAAGATAGTAACTAGTCAATAGCTTGTCCAAGCAAAACATCTTCTTGTTACTTAACAATTCCGGCTTTTGTGTGAGATAATGGTGTTGACTGTGACCGCCAGTTAGCTTACTATGGATAAGATAGGCAAAGGGAGATGACTAAAGGCTGAGGCCATGGAGACAGAAGAAGAGCTCAATAAGCAACTCGAGGATATAGTGGCCAAAATAGACAAGGCCGAGAGGGAATTGAAAGCCCTGCGAAGACATCCGACGGAAAGCTCAAAGGGAAAGCCAAGAGCTAGCTTCATCGCAGGGAAGGAACGGATGATTGAGGCTGCGGAAGCTGCAAAGCAATTGGATACACTGAAGCAACGAGAATATGAGATTCGGGCTAAGTTGCACTCGGGCAACCACTAACCTTGCGCATGTCAGGCTGAAGACTTGTGCTGTTACTCAATAATGTAGCGTCTTGTTACCTGACTGAACAATAGCCCATTCCGTGTGATTTCAGAGTTGCTTGTTTTGCCACGAATGATGAGCCTTCCAAGCCCGGTGGAACCAGACAAGCGCAGCTAAGAAGACTCCACCCATCAGATAGCCTCCGATGACGTCACTTGGCCAGTGGACACCTAGGTAAACTCGGGAAATACCGGTTAAAAGAATTAAAGCTATCAAACCTGCAAGAACCGGTATCCGTAGGACGCGATTCTTCAGATTGGTGAAGATAAAATAGGCCGTAAGTCCCAATATCAAAATGACAAAGAATGCATGTCCACTGGGGAATCCATTACCTTGTTCAGGCGATAAGACGCGAACTAGGTCGGCCGAGGGCCGCGGACGATTGATGGCCAGTTTGAATGCCGTATTTACAAGCGTCATTAATCCCCCCACGGGAATCATGATAGCCTCCAGCCCACCTATTCGCCGCCAAACGACGATACCTATGGCAACAACTACCAGCACCGATGACCAGCCCCCGAAAATAAACGAAATGCACTCCATGGTTGAAAGCATGAGATGATTGTCAAAAGACTGTAACCGGAGGGTCAGCGATAGGTCTCCAGGAAACATCCGGGTGAACCGGGCGTAGATGAAGATGACCAAGGCTAGAGTTGCCAGGATTCCAATGGTCAGCTTGAATTTAGTGTTTTCGGACACCTTTCATCCATAAGATTGAAAAGGACGACGACCAAAATTATAGCCCAGGATGGTAGAGTTGAATATCCCTGGCCCTGAACAATAACGTAGGATGTGACATTGCGGGTGATGCTGCGTGTTCCACAGAACCAAGAACTTGGGGTCAGACCTTTCGGCTGAAGTAGTCCTCACAGGTTGAGCCTCTGTAATTTTCTCATTTTGTTCTCATATTTCTTACAGTATAATATTTGTGTGCAGATACTCATCGTTGAAGACGAAGAGAAGATCGCCAACTTTTTGAGGCGTGGTCTTATAGAAGAGACCTATGCAGTTGACATAGCCGGTGACGGTGAAGACGCATTGTATAAATTTGAAATTAATGAGTATGACCTCATCATCCTGGATCTTATGATACCGAAGGTAGACGGCATAACGGTTTGCCAGAAGATTAGGGAAATCAATACCAATATCCCTATCCTAATACTAACGGCCAAAGATGCAACAGAAGATAAAATCAAGGGACTCGATGCCGGTGCCGATGACTACGTGACGAAGCCTTTTTCCTTCGCTGAACTTTCCGCGAGAGTCAGGGCCTTGCTTCGCAGAGGCAAAAAAGCGGACCCCGCAATCTTGACGATTGATAATCTGTCGCTCGACCCGGCAACGAGAATTGCCAAACGAGGGAACAGAACGATTACTCTGACAGCGCGGGAATATGCCCTTCTGGAGTATTTTATGCGTAACCCAAATCGAGTGTTGACCAAAATAGAACTACTAGAACACGTGTGGGACTATAATTATGACGGGCTTTCCAATGTTCTTGAAACCTATGTGAAATACCTGCGAAAGAAACTCAAGGTACATCCAGGGGAGAAAGAACTCATCCATACGATGCGAGGTTCGGGATACATCTTCAGGTAGGGGACATGTTTAGAAAAGCGAATATCAAACTGACTCTTGTTTATTCCAGCTTGTTTCTGGTTTCATTTTGGGCATTCAGCATCGGCCTATATTTCTGGATGGAGAATTACTTTGGAGAAAGCTATATTAGCGAAATAGAGCAGCAGGGTGAGTCTGAGTTAGACGAACAAGATATGGATATTGCGAACATCGCAGCAGATGTAGCGCAGGACCGATTAGAAAATACCCTACTGATTCTCAATGGTGGGATGATAGTCATTGTGCCCGTTATCGCCTGGTTTATGACCCGGCGTACACTTGCGCCGGTGCAACGCATCCACGAGCAACAGAAGCAGTTTGTCTCCGACGTGGCCCACGAGCTCAGAACTCCTCTTTCGATAATGAGTGGTGAGCT
The DNA here is from genome assembly GCA_029857995.1 of Dehalococcoidia bacterium. Classification (GTDB taxonomy): domain Bacteria; phylum Chloroflexota; class Dehalococcoidia; order GIF9; family AB-539-J10; genus RBG-13-51-36. The sequence continues at coordinate 588 of JAOUFZ010000047.1, read as the reverse complement.
GGAGGTTGCGCTGAGGAAGGAACGTACACTAGAAGACTATCGGCAGGTTCTCAATAGCAGCAAGCAAGAAACAGATCGCCTGATTGAGCTTTCAGAGAATCTCTTGTTCTTAGCGAGGGTGGATCAGGGGAGACAGGCAATCGAGTTTGAGAAAGTAGACGTTACTGACCTGATTGGCAGCATTATTGCTAGCCTCCAAGTTGAAAGCACAAAGAAAGAAATCACTATACACTTTGAGCCTGAGGAGGAACCCACATTTGCCTGGGGACAGCCAGCCATGCTCAGACGCCTCTTTTTTAACCTCATTGATAATGCTATCCAGTACACACCCTCGCAAGGAGAGATTTGGATTTCCCTGGCAACTGGTAAGCAATACACGCAAACAAAAATAAGAGACACTGGCGTTGGTATACCACCGGAAGATCAAGAAAAGATATTCGATCGTTTTTACAGAGTAGACCCATCCCGCTCTCAGATAAAGGGGTACGGTCTGGGTCTTGCCATCTGTAAGTCAATCGTTGAATTGCATCACGGAAGCATAACCGTTCGCTCCGCTTTAGGCAAAGGCTCAACGTTTACTGTCATACT
>JAOUFZ010000209.1 GCA_029857995.1 Dehalococcoidia bacterium | reverse complement strand
TCTCCACAGCCATGTCCACCAAAGCTTCCCAACCGCCCCCTCCACTAGCAATAGCAGAACCAATTTTACCTTCCCTAAAGATTCGCAAGGCAATACTGCTGCTCTCCCTGCTCTGGACTTGCTTTAGTTCATTGGCTTCAAACTGTACCGTCGTTGCCCGAGCAGAAGCTGAAAAAACCTCAGCTTCCTCAGCCTTCCTCCGAGCAGAGCGAAGAACCTCCAATGACAAGTTTTGTTGCATCTCCAATCTTGATTCCTATTTAGAATTTGCTGCTTATTTTTATCTGCCTCCTACGACACAATGACGAATCCTGATATGTGGGCTCCCGTCAGAAACTGGCAACGGGTATTGCCCCGCTTTGCCGCAGCCACCGCCCTGATTCATCTCCAGATCATCGCCTATGGCATCTATATTCTCCAAAGTAGTGAAGACATTGCCGGTGAGCACCACGGGGCGCAATAGCTCCGCTAACTTCCCTCGTCGAATCATGTAAGCTTCTCCAGCCGAAAAGGTAAACATCTCCAGGCTGGTCGTCCCGCCATACCAATCCTTAACATAGACTCCTTCCTCAATATCACCGAGCATCTGCTCAAACGAAATGCTACCTGGCTCAATCAAGGTATTGCTCATTCGCACTATGGGGGGAAAGTGGTAATTGATGGCCCGTGCATTTCCGGTGGCCGTCTCTCCCATCTTAGCCGCTGTTTCCCGGGAATGAAGCCTTCCCTCCAGAACGCCCTCCCGAATAAGATAGGCCTTCCTTGCCGGCGTCCCTTCATCGTCGTATTTATAGCTGCCCCTCAAACTAGGCATTGTTGGGTCATCAACGATATTGAGATGCTTGCCGCCAAATCTCTTCCCCAGTACCATAATTTGCCGCAGGTTTTCATTCTGATATACATGGTCGGACTCGGATAAATGCCCGAAGGCTTCATGAGCAAAGACTCCAGCCAGAACAGGGTCTAAAATCACGGTATACTCTCCAGCCTTTACCTGGGGGGCAGAGAGAAGGGCGGCGGCACGCCTCGCTATTCCCCTGGCCTTCTCATCTAGTCCCTCCACAACAGAGAACTCGCCATTGCTGCCCAGGCTTAGTCCGGCCTGTTGAATCTCGTTATCCTCACGAGCTATGGCTGTCAATCGTGCAGTAAGATCGGTTTTAATCTGCTCTATATAGCTGCCTTCGGAATTAGCGAAGGTAGTCCTCCGCTTCATATCACGATAGTTGATTCGCGTGCTTTGAATCTTAGGGCTACTTAACATAATATCATTGTAGCTATCCAAAAGCTCTTTCTTGGTTGCCAAGGGTATGGTGGTGGCATCCTTCTTCAATTGTGACTCTACCGTATCCGCTACAGGCTCTGTGCGGAAAAGCTTGAATGGTTCCCTGCTGGCTAGCTTTGCCTCCTTCACCGCCACAGCCACTTTCTCCTTCAACCCATCCAGTTGATTGAAGCTGACGAATCCCCAGCTACCCTTGACTAAAGCCCTGACATTGCCCCCAATACTACGAGCCCGGCTTATCTCCTCCAGTCTCTGCCCTCTGTAGACAAAGCTGGTAGCCTGGCTCTCCTCAAAATGGATTTCAACATAGTCGGCATCATGGCCTTTCAGGGCCTCACCAATCAAGTCGCGCATGCCTCTTATTTTAGCCTTTGCCACGAATAAAGAAAAGGGCCATCCTCATCTATGGGATTAGCGAAAAATGGCTTCCTTACTAGTCACCGCCCCTCTGCTCCGATGGCGAGCCACTCACCCTGTCATTGCGAGGCACAAAGTGCCGAAGTAATCTCCTGTTTGGTCTCTCGTGATCATGCTTCGCCTTCACGAGGCTCAGAACTTTGGCTTACCACAACGACTTGGTAGGCCTTGGGTGAAGGAAGAGGCGTCGGCGGACACTAACACAGAGTCACGGGGCAGGCCACTGTGGTCTGCCCCGTGAGACTATTCGGGGGCTAAGGCGCTACTTCGTGTGGACGACGATACTGCCACCACCTATAGCTTGGTTCATTCCGTTATCATAGATAACAGTCTCGTTTCCTAACCCGTCTTCTTCCCAAATCTTGATTCGGAAGGTGTCCGCACCATCAGTGCCTGTGCCATCGCCAGCCCACAGCATGAATTTGTAATCACCGATACCATTGATGGTACCGGTCCCCTTGAACCTGGCATAATCTGAACCGGTTACAACGAGCCAATCGTAACTACTGCTGTGGAAGTTAAGGTCGGCAGCCCTGAACACGAACTCGGTATTCCCCTCAGGTACGCTGGCGCCCTTCTTGTACTTAGCTACGAAGCCGAAGGTAGCTTTACCTGTAGGTCCAGTGCAAGAGCACCCGCTGATGTTGATGTCGTACACTACTGTATTGTCTGCAGGGTAGGAATCTAGGCCAACGTACGCACCGGAATCGAATTC
>JAOUFZ010000046.1 GCA_029857995.1 Dehalococcoidia bacterium | reverse complement strand
AATTCACTCCCTGAGTAAGCGTCTGTTGTATTCATATCCTCGATTCCCCCATATGTGTCCACGTAATCAACACCCTCATAGGTAACCGTAATCTGGCCGTCATAAATGGTCATGGAGAACTCGATCAGATTTGGGCCTCCGTCCACATATGGCACGTTAGCGCCCACTTGGTTGAGTTCGCCACCCATAAAGCCATCTGAAGGGCCAATTCGGACATTGGTGCCTATTCGGCCCAGATAGAGGTATGCACCGCTTCCCCAAGTTTCCCAAAGGGAGGAACCTGAGTCGTAAAGGCCTTGGTCAATCAACCCAATCATTACTGCGCCGTTCGGCTGGATACCCGTTACTTCCACTGATCCCGTGAACGTAATTGGTGTATTATTGGGATCACACTGGATGTTGGTGAATCGGGACGTGTAGGCCCCCGTAAAGGTTCCAGCGATGTTTGTTGGCCCTGGCATGTATGCACCGGGTGGAGAGTCAATCCAGCCACCTCCGGTAACCCATCCACCTTGGCCAAGCCATGGTTCATAATCCACATAATCAACATCACCGCACCAGAGAGTACCACCAACGATATCTCCTAGTCCACCTGTGTTTACCAGGCTTAACCCATCCATGTCTTTGTCATCATATGGCCCACTCACATGACCCCACCAATTGAGTTCAGCATCAACAATGTGTGTGCTTTTATTGCAAATCCCACAATCGCCGACACCAAATAAATTATACCTAAGTACAACATCATAGTCGGAGAAATGCGACTCGACCCATATGGCGCACCACGGACCGGCTAAAAATTGACAGGTGTCGATATTGATACCTGACAATGATGGCCACTTGCCCCATGCTCCAAGATCGATATGTTCCCAAGCATTTCCTTCAAAATAGCAGTTAGATACCTCGACGCTACTATAACTGCCACTGAAGAAAGCCAGCCCCACATTGCCGTTAGTTATTTCATTCCCATCAACTTTGAGACTATCAACTATGGCTCTATCAAAACTGATTCCTATCCCACTATTGTTAAAGGTATTGCCAGAGATAGTGAGGACATTAACAGTGACATCTGTCGTTAGAATTCCGTTTTCAGAATGGTCGTGAATGTCGTTGTTTGAAAGGGTTATGTTGTCATAGGTAGTTGAAGAGGCTCCTGCTCCATATATCCAAATACCAAACTTCGCGTTTTTAATTTCAAATCCTTCAATAGTCACATTACTCAGCCCCGCACTTTTATATATGCCGAAGCAAGCTCCACTCCCACCTCCATCAACAATGGGGCTGTTTCCTGCGGCTGCTTGGATCGTGAGTTCCTTGCTTACAACGACTTTCCCATAGGTTCCAGCATACACAATTATTGTGTCTCCATCAGCAGCGGCAGAGATGGCAGCCGCTATGGTGGCATAAGGTTTGCCAGAACCTACTTCTAAGTCAGCCGCAGAAACTGGCACCGCTATCGCCAGACTAATGCTAATCACCAGCACCAGAGAAAACAGGATACTAAAACCTTTTCTTTTCATTTTCTTACTCCCTTTTTTCTAAATTTGCCTTATCGCCCCTCGACCAGGGGCATAACGGCTTCTTTATTTGTTTTTTACGTCTCCTCGAAAGCCATCACCTCCCTTCGGAAAAAATATTCATATTTTCACATGCCAGTTTCAATTACATTCCTCCTTTTGTTTTGGGAATGCTAAAGCATAGGCAAGCCAACATTGCAGCGTAGGAAAGCACAGTGCTGCGGCAAGTATCTGCGAGCATTCTATGACCAGACTCTTCAAACAAGCACCCGAAAACAAAATAGCAACACCCACCTTCGAGGTCGGTTTCGCTATTGACTCTGCCGAACCAAAGCGACCATCTACGGGTTCGGCCTCACCATCGCCTCAGACCAGGTCGAACAGGAGCTTCTCGCATGCCACTAATATTTTATCACAAATCTCTCATCTGTCAATACACTTATCTTAACTTTACCTCCATTTTCAGAACAAAACTTGTGCTTTTCAAAGTTCTGGCTGATAGACAAGGAATGGAGCCTAAGTAAGCCTCACAATGACCTTTGTGTAAGCATTTCTGCAATCAACTATAATACTTAGAATGGCATGGTAGAGTGTTGACCGAGCTTTTATTTATGTCCATCTCCTGATATTATCTGGGGTATAGAATGAAGTTCACCCATAAACTGCTTAACGCCAGCCGAAAAAACAAGAGCTGGCTTTGCATCGGACTTGACCCGGATCCCGAGCTTATGCCCGAAGTAGACGTTCTGCAATTCAACAAGGCGATTATCGAAGCTACCTGCGATCTGGTCTGTGCCTATAAGCCCAATCTGGCTTTCTATGAAGTTCTAGGGACCGAAGGGCTGGCTATCCTGGAGAAGACCATCAAACATATACCCAGTGATATACCTGCTATCGGCGATGCCAAGCGCGGCGACATCGGCAACACCGCCAGGGCTTATGCCCGGGCTCTCTTTTCGGTTCTGGACTTCGATGCCGCTACCGTCAATCCCTATCTCGGCTTCGATTCCATAGAGCCTTTCATCAGTTATCACGACAAAGGAGTATTCATCCTGTGCCGAACATCAAATAAGGGAGCCACAGATTTCCAGGACCTTCGCACCAATGGCCTACCACTGTACGAAGCAGTGGCTCGAAAAGCCCAAGAATGGAATATTCATGGCAATATCGGCCTGGTGGTCGGGGCTACCTATCCCGACGAATTAAGAAGAGTTCGCTCAATTTGCCCCGAAATGCCTTTGCTCATTCCCGGCATCGGCGCTCAGGGAGGGGACCTGGCTTCAGCAGTTGGCCACGGAGTGGACGCCCGGGGCGAGAAAGCGATTATCAATGTGTCGAGGCAGATTCTTTATGCTTCAAAGGAAAAGGACTTTGCCCAGGCGGCAAGAAAGGTAGCTGAAAAAATCCGCAAGCAAATCAATGACTATAGAAATAAAGCCCGGTGATGTAGTCCGGCTGCGCAAAGCGCACCCCTGCGGCAGCTACGAATGGGAAGTGGTGAGGGTGGGCGCCGACATCGGCCTTAAATGCCTCAACTGCCAGCGAAGGGTTCTTTTGCCAACAGAAGTCCTCAAGAGAAGACTGAAGGAATTTGTCTCCAAAAGTGACTAACTAACCAGCTTCGCCAGGATAAGAACGCCCTTTAATGGTTTGTATAGCGAAGTAATAAAACAGGTTAATATGTCCTAGCCACTAGACTACCTCCCTCAACTATAGTACTCTATCTTCTCTATATTCTTTGATTTGTCAATGAATTCTCTCTATGAATATGAAAATACTCGTTTTCTTGCACGGAACAACCATAATGCACGAAAATGCCAAGGGTCTTGCCCGAGAAGAAACAGTCAAACAAGTTATGGAGGGTGACGAATCTCTTCATGATTACGCATCGTACATTCCTGTCGGCAACGCTGTTAAGAAATTACAGGAATGGAAGGGACAAGGAGCAAGAATATGCTATTTAAGCTCTCATAAAAACGCTAAAGACGTTGAAAAGGACAAGTTTGTTCTGAAGAAATATGCTTTCCCCGATGGTCTAATCTTCTATCGTCGAAATAGAGAGGAATACAAGGATGTCGTTGAAAGAATTCGACCTCTTCCAGACGTGATTGTTGAAGACGATTGTGAATCAATAGGTGGAAGAGTTGAAATGGTCTATCCCAATCTTAAGCCAGAATTGAAAAACAAAATTAAATCAATTGTTGTTAGAGAGTTTGAAGGCATAGATTATCTTCCCGATGAAATTTCCGAATTGATGAAGTAAGATTGAAAACAAAGCTTAAAATGGAATTGGTGTCTGCAAGAAGGTAAAATAAGCCCTGTTTAGCTAATAGTAGGCTTGCATTGTCTTGTTCACCCAGACTACTGGAAATCGACGCTCCCGAAGAGTCAGTATATAGTAGATTCCGTTTAAATTCCTAAATTTGGATTCACAAGAGTCGGACAATCTCTGCGGTAGGTAAGAGCCAGAACGAGTCGGTTGAAGCAACGCAAATTGATGTTAGACACTCTGGTAATCTGGCTAGCTCATTTTTGATGAGCTATAAATATCAGGTCGCAGTGGGCAAATCGTCATAGACTCGTCGAATAGGAAGTATGAACTAACCCTCTCTCATATCTAATCAGCCTGAACCGTTTACCCGGGCAGTATGTTAAGCATTTCCAGGCCACTAATAATCATACTTACCGCTATAGCCGCCAGCAGCAGGCTAAATACTCTGGAAACTGCCTTCAGCCCGCCTTGCCCAAGGAAACGAGCAATCTGTCCTCCCACCATAAAGATCGCCCAGGCAATAAGCATATTCAGAGCGAAGGATAAAAGGACCATATAAATGGGGAATTGCGTGGCCAGCAACAAGAGCGTTGTTATTGTAGCCGGTCCGACCGTTAGAGGTGTGCCAATGGGGACTACGGCTACCATTTCCTCTCTTATTACTTGCATCATCCGTCCGGTTGTCATGTATGTGATGGAAAGCACCAGCAGGATAAGCCCGCCGGCAATAGCAAATGAACCTACCGAAATGCCCATCGCCCGCAGAATCAACTGCCCAAAAAACAGGAATATGAGACCGACAATGGTAGCTGTTATGGTAGCCACATGGATCATCTTGTGGTGCTCCCGCCTTGACATGTCCTGACTCATAGAAATGACGACGGGCAGGATGCCCAGCGCGTCAATAACGATGAACAAGGGCACAAAGGTTAATACAAAATACTGTGCGTTGTTCTCCAAAATACCTAATCCTTTCTTAGCTCCGTTGGTGACTTAAATAGTCCGTGAAACTTCAACATCCGGGTTGCGTTACTAGCTGAGACATTTCTGCCGACGGCTATTTCAAATTGCTGCTCACCACCGAACGACTTGACAAGCGTGATACGACAGACAGTGCCTGTATTCTCAATTACGAACCTGTCATCCATTTCAGTTACCGGAAAACGCAACGTGGCATCTATAGCACAGGATGAACTGACCGAGGCGAGAGCCAGAATGCAGCAAATCAAGAACGGTGCTCATATTAGGGCATACTAGTAGTCATAGTAAGCCAATTAGCGGGTACAGTCAATACCCCCTAGCATTACTTTCGCTGGCGCCTTTCGCCGTCACTGACTTGGGCTCAGGCCAAAGCTAGAATTGTTGGGTAAGAATCCGCTGAATTGTGCAGGACCTTCTTATCCTTGTTGATGGCTGCGCCAGTATGTAATACACTGTTCTGTAACCGGCTGAGCAATGATGAATCCTTTCTTCTTTGTCATTCTTTTCGCCCTCCTCCTTGAGTATGCGATAGGAGTGGCTGCAAACCTGCTTAACCTCAAGTCCCTGAGATCAGAACTACCCCCCGGGCTTGAAGGGGTTTATCAACCGGAGAATTATCGTAAGTCTCAGGAATATATTCGCACTAATACCCGTTTTGATTTCATAACCAGTACATTCAGCCTCGTGGTTCTGCTTTTTTTCTGGTTTGCCGGCGGCTTCAATGATCTTGACCAGATAGTCAGGTCCTCGGGTTTCACGCCTGTCCTGAACGGACTGTTTTACATTGGTATTCTGCTAATAGGCTATAGCCTTCTTACGCTGCCCTTCAGTATTTATCACACGTTTGTGATTGAGGAAAGATTCGGCTTTAACAGGACTACCCGCCGCACTTTTCTCATAGACAGGATCAAGGGCTTGGGCCTGGCAGTGCTGATCGGTGCTGCCTTGCTGAGCGGTATTCTGGCCTTATTTGAATATGTAGGCTACCACGCCTGGATCTACTGCTGGATTGCCGTCACTGTATTCTCCCTGATTCTGGAGTATGTTGCTCCAACATGGATTATGCCGCTGTTCAACAAGTTCACTCCGCTGGAGCCAGGCGAGTTGAAAGAGGCTATTTTCAATTACGCCAGCTCGGTTGATTTCCCCATCAAGAACGTTTCCGTGATGGACGGTTCCAAGCGCTCCAGTAAGTCAAATGCTTTCTTCACCGGTTTCGGTCATAACAAACGGATTGCCCTTTATGACACCCTAATTGAGAAGCATACGGTGCCCGAACTGGTAGCGGTACTTGCACACGAAATCGGTCATCACAAGAAGAAGCACATACTACAGGGCACAATAATTAACATTATTCACTTTGGAGTGCTCTTTTTTGTCTTATCTATCTTCCTGGGCAGCTCCGGGCTCTACGATGCATTTTATATGGAGCAGCAGTCCGTTTACAGTGGGATCCTGTTTTTCGGCTTGCTCTACACCCCGCTGGAAATGGTACTCTCGGTCGTAATGAATGCGCTATCGCGGAAGAACGAGTACGAGGCTGATCGCTTCGCGGCCGAGACCATTGAACAGCCACATCATCTGACCGAGGCATTGAAGAAACTCTATGCAGGCAATCTCTCGAACTTGATGCCCCATCCTTTTTACGTTTTTCTCAGCTATTCTCATCCGCCCCTGCTTCAGCGCATACGTGCTATCCTGCGATATGAAGCCTGACTTTCCGGGCAAAAAGCTATCCATCACAGGCACACACTGACCATTCCGGTCTTCTGCCTAAGTGAGTAACAAAACAGGCCTCTGTGCAATCGTCGGTTGCATTGCTCGCCCTAGAACTGTCAGACAAAAGACCTACTCATGGGCAGGGCTGTATAAGCGAAAAGGCACGCTCAGCTAAAGTGCCTTCCGTTCCAGGGAGACGGATTCTCATATGAAATCCCCCGGGAGACTATGAACGAAATCGGCGCGCCCACCAGTAGTACCCTATTGCAGCAATTAATGCTATCGAGGCGATGGGTGCCCATACGAGTCTGAGGTCAGAGGGGAACGCATCAAGCAGTATTCCTCCCAGCAGTGGCCCCATCGCTATACCTATGGTTTCGCTTAACCCGAAAAATCCCATATATCGTCCCCTCTGATCTTGTGGAGAGAGTTCCCCTATCACTGAGAGCGTAACCGGAGAATGTATAATCTCGCCTGTTGTGATTATCGCCATTGCTCCCAGCGCCCACCCAAATTGTGTAATCCAACCAAAGGATAGATAGCCAAACACGTAAAGCAGGCTCCCAAGTATGAGAGCTCGGAATTTCGCCAGCCGCTTGAGGGCAAGAGTCATCGGATATTGAAAGAAAATCACTATCAAGCCGTTCAAACCCAGTAATAGACCATATTGCGCGGTAGAGAAGCCGACCCTATCCACGGCGAAGATAGATAAAGTACTTGCCATCTGTCCCATAACTATGAACAGCAGGAGACTCACCATCGTGAAGACCAGGAAGGCTCGGGCGCCGGCAGGGGGAAGTATGCTCCGAAAGCCTACCTTCCTATTCGTTCTGCGCGAAGATTCACGGACAAAGAAAAAGACAATGAGGGAAACGATGCCACAGGTTAAAGCCGGAACCCCAAAGAGCCAGCCATAGGACAAAAAAGTGGCCAGATACCCCCCTATGGCAGGGCCAGCAGCCCAGCCTATGTTAGCTCCTATACGAAGGATTCCATATGCTTCTGTTAGCCGCTCTTTTGAGGTAAAATCTGCCACCATGGCTGAGATCACAGGACGTGTTATGGTAAGCGTTGAGCGACCAGCAATGTAGGCAACTACAATGGCCCACACCGGGGCTGAAATCCCGATAAGGACAGCTAGTCCCGTATATAAGAATATACTTACGAAAGTAGCCGTAAGTAGAATCGGACGTCGGCCGAATCTATCCGAGAGCGCTCCTCCAAGTGCCTGGCTAACGGCTGAGCAAAGCCCCGCAGCCAGGAGGATGGTTCCGACCATAGTCATGGAAAGACCTCTGTCCTGATAAAGATATAAACTTAGAAACGGCATACAGATGGAGAAACCGATTACTGTGAAAAACTGAATGACAGTGATAACCCATAGCTCAGGCTCGAATCGGTGAAAGATATTTCGTAACGGGTCTCTGGCTTTTCCTGATGATTCTTTCATGGCCTGCGTGAAAAGCCTGATTATAACCTTTTCTTGGTGCCGTTTGCCTTCTAGTTTAGTTAAAAGGCTGTCCAAAAATATAGTGCGAGGCTTTAGCCTCGTGCTACACGGCCCTGAAGGGTCGCACTACAAAATTTAGAGGTGAAAGGCTTCCAAGATGCGCAAAGATGAACGGAAAGTCAAAAATCAAACAGCCTCGTTACTAATCTCTCACGGGACGCTCAGGCTATGGGTGGCTTGGTGTTCCTTAACCAATATGATAATCAGCCCGAACCTCTATTGCCTCATCAAAAGTATTTGATCCGGAGGTTGCGCAAAGCACATCCCTGCAGCAACTACGAGTGAGAAATAGTGAGGGTAGGCACCGACATTGGCCTTAAATGCCTCAAACGCCAGCGAAGGGTGTTTCTGGCGAGAGATGTATTCAGGAACAGGGTGAAGGAATTTGTCTCCAAAAGTGCCTAACTAACCAGCTTCGCGACAATAAAAAGCATCCTTTAATGGTTTGCGTGGTGAGGTAACAAAACAGGTAATTGTTACTTCGGGCACACTTTCTGGACTTTTGTTGGGCCAAGGTGAACAAACCGCCCAAATGTGCCATGCCCGGCCCCGGTCGCGGATTAGACTGCGCCTGCTAAGCACCTGACGGATCCAAGTGACCATCCCGTAGATATTATCGGAAACAAAGCCTACTTCAGGTTCTCTATCGGCACCGGCTCGACTGGCTCGGGCAATGGGAATCGGAAAATTTTGGAGTAGAAATAGAGTTCAGCGTCCAGCGCCCGTTTTATGTTTTGCGCTCGCCGGAAACCATGTTGCTCGCCCTCAAATAGGAGATATGCTACGGGCATCCCTTTTTGGCGAAGCGCATCCACCATCTTCTCTGCCTGATTGGGTGAGACAACTCTGTCCTCGTTCCCTTGAAAGAAGATCACCGGACACGAAAGCCCCTCCACGAAGTTGATCGGTGAGCGCTCCCTGTATAACTCACGGCGAGCGGGATACGGACCAATGAGCCTGTCCAGATAGTGCGACTCAAGTTTATGGGTGTCTCTTGCTAGAGCTTCAAGATCACTGACGCCGTAGTAGCTTGCTCCGGCCTTGAAGACTTTGGAAGATGTCAGCGCCGCCAGAGTAGTGTAACCACCGGCGCTGCTTCCTCTGATGGCAACGCGGTCAGCATCCACCTCACCGCGCTTGATAAGATACTGCGCACAGTTCACACAGTCGTCCACATCTACGATGCCCCATTGCCCATTTAACCGCTGGCGGTATGCCCTTCCATAACCGCTGCTTCCTCCATAGTTGACATCCGTAACGGCAAATCCCCGGCTGGTCCAGTATTGTATCATCAGGTTGAATTCACTTGAGGTTGCGCCAGTCGGCCCGCCATGGCTGATAACAAGGAGCGGTGGCCGCTCGCCCTGAGTGGCTACAAAATCGCGATTCTTCGGTGCATAGAAGAAAGCATGTGCTGTCAACCCGTTTCCGGTTGGGAATTCAACTGCCCGGGGTATTGAAAGATACCCAGGGTCGATGGCGACCTCAGTGGAACGGCGCAACACCTCTATCTTGCCCGTTGCCCGGCTAAGCTGGATAATAGCTGTAGCTTCACTTGGTGACCCGGCGATGAATACCGCGCCGCCCGGCGTGGCCTGAACAAAGGCAATGGAAGTATAGGGGATGTCGATCGCCCTGATTTGCCGGGTTGAGGTATCCAGGCTGGCTAGATACGAACTACCATCTTTGATGTAGGAGCAGATGATACTACCAGCCGATTCGAACCCGTAGGTCGAAATCCCAAAGGACCAGTGTGGTACTCCAAACTCGGCTTCCATTTTGCACAGTATCTCAACACGTCCCTCTTTCCAGCGATAGAGGTTCCACCAGCCAGTCTTATCCGAGACGAAATATAGTGTGCCGTCAGGAGCGTACCTTGGCTGGCAGATAGATTCATTGACACCGCCAGCTATTCGCTGCTCATGTCCGACCGAGCCGGCCCGTGTGATGTCACCAACCCACAGCTCTGAGGAGTCCCACGGCATATTGGGATGGTTCCAGGTAAGCCAAGCCAGGTGGGACCCATCTG
>JAOUFZ010000045.1 GCA_029857995.1 Dehalococcoidia bacterium | reverse complement strand
ATCATGACTATTATCCGGCTGAGCACATCTATGCCATGTCTTATCGGGTGGAGGGTCGAGCCGTCTTTGGTATATATATTTGAGATGGGCACCTCAGTTATCTTGAGGTTTTTCTCGGCGGCGCGAACTATCGTTTCTGACGACACAGCCATCCCATTTGCCTTTAGGTCCAGTTCAGACATAGCTTTTTGAGAAAAGGCTCTGAAGCCGCATTCCGAATCGGAGATATTGGTTTTTGAAGCAAGACGTGTTGAGCGGAAAATGACTTCTTTGCCGATGCGGCGGTAGCGGGGAGTCTTATCTTTCTGGGCCTCTCGGGAGCCGATGACGAGATCAAAGCCCTCCCGAATGGGCCTGATGAGGCTAGGAATCTCATTAGGATCATGCTGGGCATCAGCATCTAACACGACCAGGATATCGGCGTTTCTCTTTTTTGCCTCAGACAGTATGCTCTGAATTGCTGCCCCATAACCCTTGTTCTCATCGTGGCGGACTACAGTGGCGCCCGCAAGTTCGGCAACTTTGACGGTATTATCTGTGCTTCCATCGTCAACGACGATGACCTCGTTCACATATTGCCTTGCCTGGAGGACTATGCTGCCGACATATCTTGCTTCATTGTAGGCAGGTATGCCAGCCAGCACCCTCACTTCAGTTTGTTGAGTCATTTGAGTTCCTTCAGAATAATAAGTCATACCGTAATTCATTGCAAGCTCTGAGTCTGTTGGGCTATACTGGACTGGCTTTTCTGGAGGAGACAGTCATGAAAGTTCTGGTTACTGGCGGGGCAGGCTTTATAGGATCACACCTGGTTGATGCGTTGATAAAGCAGGGTTGTCAGGCGGTTGTGGTAGATAACCTATCAACGGGTCGCTCGGAAAATGTTAACCCGGCAGCGGCATTTTATCAGGTGGATATTGGCAGCCCCGAGCTGGAGACGATATTCGAGAGGGAGAAGCCAGAAATAGTCGGTCATCAAGCGGCCCAAACGGTGATTCAGAAATCGATGGAGGATCCTGTCTTCGATGCCAGACAGAATATCTTGGGCAGTTTGAACCTCATTTCCCAATGTCTTCGCTCTGGAGTCAAAAGGGTTGTGTATGCATCTTCTGCGGGGGTATATGGCGAACCAAGACATCGCCCCGTGGATGAGAGTCATCCAGTAGTTCCGGTCTCCTACTATGGAATCTCCAAGCACACTGTGGAGCATTACCTTCATCTTTCCCATTTACAGAACTCGCTGAGCTACGCAGTGCTCAGGTACTCTAATGTTTATGGTCCGAGACAAAGTCCTAAAGGTGAAGCCGGAGTGGTAGCCATCTTTACTTGTCAAATGCTGCAGGGAGAGCGTCCGACTATGTTTGGCAAAGGGGACAAGACGCGTGACTACGTCTACGTGGCTGACGTGGTTACAGCCAATCTTTTGGCGATGGAAAAGAGCATAAGCGGCGTCTTCAATATCGGCACAGGAGTGGAGACATCAGACCAGGAGATGTTTGATCTCTTAGCTGAGTTGACAGGGTATAAGGGTAATCCTCACTATGCGCCGGTACGGAAAGGGGAGATTTATAGGATTTGTCTCGATTCCGGCAAAGCCCAAAAGGAAATTGGCTGGCAGCCTCGATTCGCGCTCAGAGAAGGACTGGCGGAGACAGTCAACTATTATCGGAGCATATTCGGGAAATAAGTACACAAGGAGCAGTCACCCGGTGTCCTGCCCTGTATTCACTTCACGGTTACCGATTTGGCCAGGTTGCGGGGTTTGTCAGGGTCGCATCCCCGGTTGACAGCGAGATAATAAGCGAGGAGTTGAAGGGGAACTACGGCGACCATGGGGTAGAGCAACTCATCAACTTTGGGAAGCCTGATCCAGGAATCATAAATATCGCTTTCCCTGTCGGAGACACCGATAATGTAGGCGCCACGAGATTTGGCTTCTATAGCATTGCTCAGGGTTTCAGAAAAGGTATAATCGGCAGGGCAAATCACCACTACCGGTGTGCCAGGCTCGATGAGGGCCAAGGTGCCATGTTTTAGTTCCCCGGCGGGCATACCTTCAGCATGGATGTAGGAAATCTCTTTGAGCTTTAGGGCACCTTCGGAGGCGATGGCGAAGTTGATTCCTCTGGCTATATAATAGAAATCACTCTTGTCTTTCAGCTTCTGGCTCAGATTGACAAGTTCGCTCTTGTTCCAGTCCAGGACCTTGGTTATCTCGCCGTTCAAGCTGGCAAGCTTAGCTGTAGCTTCATCAAAAGCATCAACCATAGAGAAAGACAACAGGTAGAATATGGCTAATTGGGACAGGAAGGTCTTGGTGGCGGCTACGGCTATCTCGGCACCGCAGTTCAGGTAAATGACCTGCTGGCTCAGGTCAGCCAGTATGGAGTTAGGTCGGTTGATTATGGAGATGACTTGCGCTCCGTTGTCTCTGGCAGCCTTTACGCCCTCGATTATATCGGCGGTCTCGCCACTCTGGGAGACAGCGATGACAATGGTGTTCTTGTCCACAGAGTCGGCGAAATAACCGAACTCGGAAGCCATGACGACATCACAAAACTTCTTGCCCACTCTAGAAAAGAGATACCTACCGACCAGAGCGGCGTAACGGGAGGTGCCACAAGCAGTTACAATCACCTGATTTGCCCTCAGAATATCCAGAGCAATCTTGGTGAATATCTTTCCGTCCTGACAAGCTGTTTGGCCGAGCATCTGAGCTTGCTCCATTATCTCCTTGAGCATGAAATGCTGGTAGCCTCCTTTGTGGCTCTCAGCCCAGCTGTGGTCGAGTTTCCTGACTTCCTTAGCCAGCCTGTTTCCCTTGGAATCGAAGAACTGGACTCCTTCTTGTGTCAGCATCACCACCTCGTTATCTCCCAGACCCATCACCTGACTGGTATATTGAGAGAAAGCCAGAGCGTCACTGCTGACATAGTAATCAGTGGCGTTAATACCGACGATTAAAGGGTTATTCCTCCTTGTGCCTACAATTTTGCCGGGGTTATCAGGGGCCATGACTAGAAACGCATAGGAACCTTCTAGCTTTGGAGCTACATTTAGCACAGCCTGTTCCAGAGAACGCCCGTTTTTGAGCTCATCTTCGATGAGGTGAGGGATGACTTCGGTATCGGTCTCCGAAGTAAATCTGTGTCCGATTTTGGTGAGTTCCTGGCGAAGCTGTTGATTGTTCTCAACAATGCCATTGTGAACCACAGCCAATCTGCCGCCACAATCGGAATGAGGATGAGCATTGAATTGTGTAACACCCCCATGAGTTGCCCAGCGAGTGTGCCCGATGGCGACGTTGCCGGGCAGGCTTGCCAGATTATGTTTCTGAATGACTTCGTCAACCTTGCCGGCGTCTTTCCTTACTAATAGCCTGCCATCGGACAAGGAAGCTATGCCTGCTGAGTCATAGCCCCGGTATTCCAGACGCTTTAAAGCCTCGATGACAATGGGAACCGCTGGCTTCCGGCCACAATAACCGATAATACCGCACATTCAGTTTTCTCCAGTTACAGGAGAGCTAGTTGGCTCCGGTGCCTGTGGCAAAAGCCCCTTTTCAGTTCCCCTTTCCCCGACGGAGATGGTTTTTCTGTCCCTGCTGTGATTGAGGACAACGCCATCACATAGTTCACTGCTTTGCGCCATAGACATGCTGTCAATTAGCTCAATGCCAATTATATCACGATCTGGGTTATGTCTAGTCGTCAAGCCTGCGCTAATATCCTCTATTATAGAGAAGACAATGCGGGCTATGGGGCACTTCACACCATCAATCATGAGACGCCTTACTAGGTCAGGCCTGAAGAGGGACCCTGGTGTCGCGGAATGGGTTCAAAGCGGGCCTGGAAGAAACGGAGGTATTTGGGCTCATAGACCATCTTCAAGCCCCGTGCCTCCCCGCGGATATCGTATACGGCTTTCACTGATTCAGCCACAACGTCCATGTGCGCCTGGGTGTATACCCGACGCGGTATCGCCAGGCGCGTCAGTTCCAGGCTGGGATAGCGATGGTCACCGGTCTCAGAATCTCTCCCAGCGCTGACAGCACCTCTTTCCATACCTCGAATGCCCGAATCAAGATACAATTCGGCAGCTAATGTCTGACCTGGAAACTGGTTCTGAGGTATGTGAGGATAGAACCTCCTGGCATCCAGGAAGATGGCATGGCCTCCTATTGGCTTTACAATCGGTATCTCCCAATCAAGCAGTAATGTACCTAGATAGCGAACCTGTTCAACACGAGCCCGGACATGGGCATCATCTACGGCTTCGGTGATCCCGATGGCTAATGCTTCCATGTCACGTCCGGCCATACCACCATACGTATGCAATCCTTCGTAGACCACAACCAGATTGCGCAGCTCGTCAAACAAATCACTGTCGTTGACTGCTAGCCAGCCACCGATGTTGACCAGATGGTCTTTCTTGGCACTCATCCAGGCGCCGTCAGTTAAGCTACAAAACTCCTTGAGAATGGTGGCGACAGACTTGTCTGCGAATCCCTCTTCACGCTCCTGGATGAAGAAAGCGTTCTCAACCATCCGGGTGGCATCAAGGTAAATAGGAATGCCGTAATGGTCGCACAGCGAACGCAGTGCTCGCGCGTTGGCTATACTCACCGGCTGACCGCCCGCCATGTTTACGGTCCCGGCCAAACTAACATAGGGGATCCTCTCAGCTCCTACGCGCTTGATTAACGCCTCCAGCTTGTCCAGGCTTACATTGCCCTTGAAAGGGTGCTCACTGGCAGGGTCATGTGCCTCGTCGATGATGACATCTACGAAGGTGCCGCCAGCCAATTCCTGGTGCAAACGCGTCGTGGTGAAGTACATGTTGGCGGGCACGTAGTGGCCGGGCCTTATTAGCGTGCGACTGAGGAGGTGCTCAGCACCACGGCCTTGATGGGTGGGCACCATATACCGGTAACCATAGTAATCCCGGACCGCTTGCTCCAGATGATAGAAATTCCGGCTCCCGGCGTAGGCCTCATCGCCCAACATGATACCGGCCCACTGTCGGTCACTCATAGCGCTTGTGCCGCTGTCAGTAAGGAGGTCGATATACACGTCCTCTGAGCGCAGCAGGAAGGTGTTATAACCGGCTTCTGCTAGATGCTTGCGCCGCTCATCCTTGCTGGTCATCTTGATGGGCTCTACCATCTTGATTTTCCAGGGTTCTGCCCAGGAACGGCGACCTAATTGCCTGCCCATGGTCCTTAGCTTTTCATTCGTCATAATTCTCCTCCACAAACCTGAAAAACATGATCAGAACATAGCCAGATGGGAGCCCTGCCTCACGATTCTGCCCTCCTTCATCCCCTGAGCTTGTCCAGCAGTTCTCTTCTTTTGCCTTCGTCGAGTCTTGTTTCGTTGTCCGTGACCTGGTATCGCGGCTCAAGCAAGATCATCTTGTTTGCCGCCAGGTCCTCACGCAAACACACCTGGGGTCCCACGAGACAATCAGGACCTACTCGAACCCCAGGCATGAGGCTGGCATTTACCCCAATGCGGGAGCCTCGACCCACAACTGCCCCCAATTTATCATAGCCGGTATCTACCAGACTATCACCCACTTCTATCTGGATATTCCCTTCGTCCAGTCGGAAGTTAGCCAGCACAGTACCGGCACCCAAGGAACAGTTGTCGTCGACTATGGAGTCACCGATGTAGTTGGAATGGAACCAGCAATTATCGCCGATATAGGAGTGCTTCACCTCGGTGCAATAGCCAATAACGGAATTTGAACCGATATGGCTGTAGTCTCGCACCAGGACATTATTGCCAATGATGGAGTTTGCCCCGATATAGGCAGGGCCTCGAATCACAGCATTTTCCAGTACCTTAACATTATCGCTCAGGATGACTTTCCCCTCGATAGTCGCTTTCTGAGAGATCCGGGCTGAAGAGGCAATACAAGGTTGAGCATTATCCAGGAAATACTCCATTGCCTTGAAGATATGCCAGGGATATTTTATTGGTGCCCAGAAACCGTTGTAGGGAATCACCTTGATCTTGTGTCCCGCCTTCACCATATTGTCCAGGCTGCATTCATAGACATCATCCCTGGTAGTCTGCGCGATTTCGATATGGTGTAGAAGCTCTTTCGAGTTATTATGGCAATGAATCAGGATGTTCACTAAGTTGCTGGGTTCCTCACCGGGGTTGGGCTTTTCCACGATGTGTAGCAACTCATTTCGAGAGTTTACCTCTAGGTAGCCTCCGGGGAAGTATTTGTGGACTTGATAGCCCAGAATATAGGAGGAGGCAGGAGTCTTCTTGGCTGCGGCGAGGATTTTAGTGTACGCTGAACTCGAGAACACATCATTGGGATTGATGACCAGAATCTGCTTGGCCAAGACAGCCTCAGCGCTTTTCAGAGCATCAGCGATGCCCAACGACTTTTTTTGCAGGGCAAAGTCGACTCTTATCGCGGGAATTCTTCTGGTTATTTGCTTTATCTTTCCTATGTTTTCCGGATTGCCAATGATGACAAAATGGCTCAGACCGGCCTCGCAGGCTAGTTTTATTTGATGTTCGAGCAGCGGCTTCCCGAGGAAATCAAGGAGGAACTTGTCTTCGGCAATAGGAAACATCCTCTTGCCACGCCCACCGCAGAGAAATACAGCTTTCATCTACTAATACTAGCTTAACCTCAAAAAGTACATAGCTTTTTGAGGACCCCTGCAAATTTTGCTTCGAGCAAATATTAACTGGGTTCACAAGAAAATCGCAAGATTTTCCTGGGTTACTTGTCAGCCTCCACCAGACTCTGAATGAGCTTTTTGCCTTTACTTATAAGCTCATCCGTCTGTTTCTGTGACATTGACTCAGAGATTATTCGGATGACAGGCTCGGTCCCACTGGCTCTGATAAGCATCCAGGAGTCGGCAAATTTTAGCCTCAGGCCGTCCACAGTATTCATCTCATCAGAAGCAAAAAGATTGGCTTTCTCCTTCGCTCGAGCCATGACTGATTCTTTGAGTTCATCAGGACAAGAAACCTTGGCTTTTTCAAAGAATAGTCTGGGAATACCTTGGAAGAATTGCCTGATTTCGCCAGCATCGCCGAGCTGACTTAGCAAGAAGAGTGAGGCAAAAATGCTATCCGGATAATGCCCTACCTCCGGCATGATGTAGACACCTACCTGTTCTACGCCTAAGGCAGCATCGAGCTGTTGGACCAGGTGAGCCACGGCGACATCACCGACCCTACCCCTGACTACTTCCACCCCGAGGTCCTTCACTGCCAGGTCAAGAAGAGTGCCAGTTTCTACTGTGGTGGCTACCTTTTTCTTTCCCGTTTTCTTGACAGCTAGCGTCGAGATGAAGGCGATTGGCTCGTTGAATCCGAGGAAACCTTCCTTATCGCAGAAGACAACCCGGTCGGCATCGCCATCAAAGCAGACAGCCAGGTCAGCATTATGCTGCCTCAGGAAATCGACTGTGCCCCGAAGCGTATCCTCCTTTGGTTCGGGACTTCTGCCCGGGAAAAGGCCGTCTGGTTCATTATTTACAGGTATTACGTCAAGGCCCATCTGGACAAGGATGTCGCTAGCAAACCTGGAAGCAGCGCCATTGCCGGGATCAACGACTACCTTTAGATGGTGATTGAATCCTGGTGGGGAAAGCTTGCCTTTAATAAAGGCAAGGTATTTTTGCTTCATATCCTGTGCTTGCTTCAGACTCCCCTTTTCCCCCTGGCGGAATCTCTGCTCGAAATAGATTCTCTCAATCTCCTCCTCTTGAGCCTGGCTGTATCCCAGAGAGTTATCAGTGAAGAGCTTGATTCCGTTGAACTCGGGTGGATTATGGGAGGCTGTCACCATAATTCCAGCGGCAAAGCCCAGCTCCCGGGTGAGCAATGCCAGCGCTGGGGTAGGCAAAATGCCTAAATCAACTACGTTTACACAGCAAGAGAGTAAGCCTGTAGTAATCGCTTCCTTGATTACATGCCTGCTTATTCTGGTGTCGGTAGCGATGCAGACTGTAGAGGATTGAGGGAGGGTAGTCCCTATGGCTAAGGCAACCCTACGGCAGAAATCAGGCGACAAATCCTGGTCAACTATGCCACGGATGCCGCTGGTGCCAAATAGTTTTTTTGCACCCATTCTGTGCGTTAAGCCGAGTTAGACAGAGGACAAGGATAGCACGGAATTGAGTGGTTGGCAATGGGCACAATGTGTAATAACATATGCTAAACTGTGCTTCCCAGCCGTAAGCAACTTTTGGAAACAAATAATGACTTGGGACTTTGGGGACATAGCTAAGTTTCTGCTAGTCACTGTTTCGCCCATTAGTGAATTAAGGGGTGGCATTCCGCTAGGCATATCTCTGGGGCTGGATCCCTTGTTTACATTCCTCATAGCAATCGTCGCTAACACCCTGATATTCTTCCCTGTCTTCTTTGCTTTGCGATTGTTTTACGACAAATTCCTGTTTCGAATCCCGCTGTTCGACAAATACCTGGGTAGTTTAAGGAAAAGAGGTAAGCCAGTAGTAGACAAATATGGCTTCTGGGGATTAGCTTTGTTCGTGGCTGTGCCCTTGCCTCTAACTGGGGCATATACAGGCACTATCTTGGCGTGGCTGCTTGACGTGGATTGGAAGAAAGCCTTTCCCGCGGTCGGCCTCGGTATACTTGTGGCAGGTATCGTGGTGCTCTTAATAACTCTGGGGGTAACGGGTACCATGTGAAAACAGATGTTTGAGGGATGACCGGATAGAATCCCGATAGACGACGCTGAAGCGACTATTCTTGTGGGCGAGTATAGAAACCTAGGGCGCAATCAATAGCGAAAGGCTGGGTATCCCTACGTACAGACACCCAGCCTTTCTGTTATTTTGCCACCCGGAATATTAGCTTTGACTCTTAGCTATCTACCTATTCTGAACATCTTGGTCCCACATACGGGACACACACCTTGAGTGGCCGGCCGGCGGTTCTTCATGATTATGCTTCTGGGATTCTTCATCTCTCTCTTGGCTCGGCACTTCATACAGTATGCTTGCATCTGTTCACCTCCCTTTTTGTAAAAGGATAAGCCATCGTTACTGGAATGTCAATAGGTTTTCCTTGAATTTTGCCCAAATATTGCAGAAAATCTCGCTATTTGTGCTTATTATTGCCAATTTCAGTCGCAGAAGAAGTTCATGAAATGATGGCTGTTTCAAAAATTCGTGATCGAAATTGATCCCGATGTCATCGGGATGAAGAGACAGTTGACAAGTTTGTTGGCAGAATTGTTGGTCGCTTGCCTAGACGATCTGATGCACAGGCTAGGTATGAAGTTGCTGCAGCATCTGACGTGCCTTCTGACTTGCTCGGGCGCGGTGGCTGATTTGATTTTTCGTCTTTGATGGAAGTTCGGCCATGGTCTTACCTTTTTCAGGAAGAAAAAAGACAGGGTCATAGCCAAAACCATTTCTTCCCTTAGCCTCAAGGGCAATAATGCCGAGACACTCGCCGCAGCATGTCTGACACTGGCCTTCCGGAGTAGCTATAGCAATAACGCACTTAAAGCGAGCTGTTCGTCTCTCCGAAGGGACGTTGTCAAGTCTAGCTAGGAGAAAACTCACCCTGTGGGCATCGGTGGCGGCTTTGCCAGCAAAGCGAGCTGACTTGATGCCTGGGTCTCCCTTGAGCGCGTCTACCTCCAGTCCTGAGTCATCAGCGAGAGTGAGAAGCCCGCTTAATTTGGCATAAGCAACAGCTTTTAGCCGAGCATTTTGCTCGTAGCTATTCCGTGACTCGGTAACGACTTTTGTTATTCCTTCCTCGGCTAGCGTGGTCATTTCATAACCAAGACCATCCAGGAGAAGGCGATATTCCCTGATTTTCCCCGGGTTGGAGGTAGCTAGGAGAAGCTTCGGCATTTTGTCGTTAGATGTCTTGAAATCTTGGTGCCAGCTTCTTTGCCACTTCGGGCATAGTGGTGTATTCCATTTCCTCGAGCGGCAGGCGATGTGGTTCAAACGGACCCATTCGGCGCAGGAAATCCGCCACAATGTTTGCTTGATGACGAACCTCATCGAAAGCAGGGTCATCGAAGAGGTCA
>JAOUFZ010000044.1 GCA_029857995.1 Dehalococcoidia bacterium | reverse complement strand
GCGCTTTCCTGCCGGAAATAAGGTGGAGATGAGGGAAGAACCTGTTAAGAAGAGGATTCAGGACTTCAGTGAAGTGGCTTTGGGATATTCTCCAGAGGAAGCCATAGAGGAAGCTTCACGCTGTCTGGCCGGACAAATCGAAGGGTGCATAGAATGCCATGAATGTGAGCGGCGATGTGAGCCAAAAGCGATAGTCTATACGATGCAAGATGAGGCCATTGCACTAGAGGTAAGCGCGATAATCATCGCTTCAGGGCTTGGCTTATATGATATTTCATCGATAACAGAATACGGCTATGGGAAAATAAAGAACGTGATTACTGCTATGGAATTTGAGAGGTTTACTGCTGCCTCAGGACCCACTATGGGAGCACTTAGGCGTCCTTCGGATGGCAGGCTACCGGAGAATATAGCTTTTATCCAATGTGTCGGCTCTCGGGATTTCAGGAATAAAGCTTATTGCTCCAGCGTCTGCTGCATGCACTCTACTAAGGAAGCAATGCTAGCTTTCGAGCATCATCCGGGGACAAAATCCACCATTTTCTACATGGATATGAGAGCTGTCGGTAAAAGGTTTCAGGAATACATTGCCAGAGCTAAAAAAGAATACAACGTAACTTATATCAGAGGGCGTCCTGGTAGGATTGAAGTTAACCCTGAGAATGATAATCCTATCATTTGGTATGAGGAAACCATCAGCGGAGAAATAAAGTGTTTTGAGGCGGAACTGGTGGTTCTTGCCCAAGCCATGGTTCCTCAAATCACCAAAGAATTGGCGAAAATACTAGGTATAGAGTTAGACGAAGATGGCTTTGTAAAGGTTCCAGATAAATTGGTACAACCGTTGGATACTACAAAGCCGGGCATTTTTGCCTGTGGTTATGTCCATAGTCCCCGGGATATTCCGGATTCTGTAACCCAGGCCTCAGGGGCAGCGGGCAGAGCTGCGGAAGCTATAGCAGGAGGCAAGTAAGGGCCATGGAAGAAAAAGATCTTTCTCATCCTCGTATCGGAGTTTTTGTTTGTCATTGTGGCATAAATATTGGGGCATATGTCAATGTTCCGGACGTTGTGGAATATGCCAAACAGCTACCAAACGTAGTGCATGCTGAACGCAATTTATTCACCTGTTCTGAGGAAGGGATTTCAGCAATTAAGAAAGGGATAAAGGAATACAATTTAAATCGGGTCCTAGTAGCCTCCTGTACTCCTAGAACCCATGAGCCGCTCTTCCGAGCTGCTTGTGAGCAAGCGGGCTTAAACAAATATCTTTTCGAGTTTGTTAACATAAGAGACCAATGCTCCTGGGTGCATATGCGTGAGCCTGAGAAAGCTACGGAAAAGGCTAAAGACCTGATAAGGATGGGAGTGGCCAAAGCCAGGTTGTTGCAGCCATTGGAAGAGATTGAAATTAAGGTGGCTCCTTCGGCATTGGTGATTGGTGGAGGGGTTGTTGGAATGGAGGCAGCCTTAAACTTAGCCAATCAGGGTTTTGATGTTCATTTAGTGGAGAAGGAGCCCGAACTTGGGGGGACGCTTCGCAGTGTTAATAAACTTTTTCCCACGAATAAAGAGGCAGTGAAATTAATCAAACCACTTGTTGAACACGTCAAAAGTCATCCCAAGATCAAGACTTATCTCTCGTCCAAAGTAGAACAAGTAACCGGCTTTATAGGTAACTTCAATGTCACTCTGGATGGGAAGGACAAGGAGGACCAATTCACTGTGGGTACCATTGTGGTGGCTGTCGGAGCTGAGCCGTTAAAACCGACGGGTCAGTATGGCTATGGGAAGATGCCCAATGTACTCACTCAACTGGAGCTAGAGGAGCGGATGAAGAGGGGGGAACCCTTGGGTCAGAATGTTGTGATGATCAATTGTGTGGGAGCCCGTGTTCCTGAGAGAACTTATTGCAGCAGAATCTGCTGCATGACGGCAATTAAAAACGCCTTCCTTATTAAAGAATCAAATCCAAAGGCAAAGGTCTGGATATTGCACCGAGACCTCATGACTTATGGTGTAGACTTTGAGACCTATTATCGAAAAGCCATGGAGCTAGGGGTTAGATTCATTAGATACAGCTTAGAAAGGCCTCCCGAAGTTATCGGGGATGAAAAAGTTGAAAAGATAAAGGTGTACCATGAATTATGGAGAAAGGAAATAGAACTTCCCTGTGATATGCTTGTTTTGACTACTCCTCTTATCCCTGCCGAGGATAATCAGAATATCTCCAAAATGCTTAAAGTCTCCTTAGATGAGTTTGGTTTCTTCCTGGAAGCACACTTAAAGCTCCGCCCTGTAGAGTTTGCCATGGACGGAGTTTATATCTGTGGCTCAGCACGCTGGCCTACAGATGTAACTGAAGGAATTTCTCAAGCCTATGCTGCTGCTTCAAAAGCAGCTGGCCCCCTGAGGATGGGCTATGTCAAGGCTGAGGCGATAAATGCATTTGTCAATGAAGATGAATGCTCAGGCTGTGGAGTTTGCGAAGTCTTGTGCCCATTTCAGGCTATCGAGCTTCAACCTAGAGATGAGAAGAGGGTATCCCATATCAATGAAGCAGTATGCAAGGGTTGTGGCACCTGTGGTGCTGCCTGCCCATCAGGAGCTATTTCCATGCACCACTTCACTGATGAGCAAATCCTAGCTCAGGTAGAAGCTTTATTTAGCTAGGGAATTATAACAATCAATGCCGATTGCCAAAGCTACAAAACAAGCGGTTGGCGAAAGGCTTCCAAAGGGCCCAGAATGAACGCAGAATCAAAATTAAACAGCTCCTATTCTGGTATGAGGGGGTTAGAGAGAAAAGAAAAGCTTGCAGAGCTCACTCTCACCATGACCGTCTACCACCAAGGGAGGGGAATTTTGTAAGAGATTATGCGGAAGGCTGTAGTTAGAAAGTGACTGTGCATATGGAAAATGAGAAAAGAATCGGGGTTTACATCTGTCACTGCGGGTTGAACATCGCTGGCACGGTTGATGTTGAGGAAGTAGTGAAATATGCTGCCACCTTGCCTCATGTAGTGATTTCCCGCGACTATCGGTATATTTGCTCAGACCCTGGGCAGGAGCTCATCAAGAATGATATCAAAGAATTAAGGCTTAATCGGGTCGTCGTTGCCTCTTGTTCACCACGAATGCATGAACACACCTTCCGTAAAACTTGCCAGGCTGCCGGTTTGAACCCCTATCTAT
Source organism: Dehalococcoidia bacterium (assembly GCA_029857995.1). Lineage (GTDB taxonomy): Bacteria > Chloroflexota > Dehalococcoidia > GIF9 > AB-539-J10 > RBG-13-51-36. The sequence continues at coordinate 6,906 of JAOUFZ010000044.1, read as the reverse complement.
ATGAGCATGTCAATATCCGCGAGCAATGTTCTTGGGTCCATGCAGATAAGAAGCAGGCCACTGAGAAAGCCAAGGACCTGATTCGGGCTGCTGTGCAACGTGTCTATTATCACGAACCTTTGGAAATCAAAGAGATACCGGTCAATCCTAACACTCTGGTTGTGGGTGGTGGAATTGCCGGGATAGAGGCAGCCCTAAAAATAGCCAACAGTGGCCGCAAGGTTTACTTGGTAGAAAAAGAGCCGTCAATTGGTGGGCATATGATTCAACTGGATACTACTTTCCCTACCCTTGATTGCTCTGAATGTATTATGACTCCGAAGATGAGTGAGGTAGGGCATCATCCTAATATCGAGCTTCTGGCTTATAGCGAGGTGGAGGAAGTATCGGGGTCTGTGGGCAATTTCAAGGTGAAGGTGAGGAAAAAGGCGAGATATGTGGATGAAAGCAAATGCATTGGCTGTGGAGTTTGTGAGCAGAAATGTCCCTGGAAGGTGCCGAGCGAGTTCGAAGTAGGCTTGGGGCAAAGGAAAGCTATCTATATTCCTTTTGCTCAAGCCATTCCAAATATTGCCACAGTAGACAAAGACCACTGCGTGTATATCCAGTCGGGTGGGAAGAAATGTGGCGCTTGCGTCAAATTCTGTGAGGCCGGGGCCATAAATTTTGACCAAACGGATCAAATTATTGAATTAGAAGTAGGTGCAATTATCCTGGCTACAGGATATGATCTTTTCGACTCGAGTCAGATACTACAATATGGCTACGGGAAATACGATAATGTCATAACTGCTCTTGAATTTGAGAGGATGACCTGTGCTGCGGGGCCGACTTCCGGGAAAATTCAGCTTAAGGATGGAAGTGTGCCCCAGAGTGCGGCTATCATTCATTGCGTTGGCAGCCGGGATAAAAATTACCGTGAATATTGCTCCAGAATCTGCTGTATGTATGCACTGAAACATGCCCATCATCTCAGAGAGAAAATAGATGCCGATGTATATGAAATGTATATTGATATGCGCTGCACCGGGGATGCTTATGAAGAATTCTACAGGCGTGTTTCTGAAGAAGGTGTTGTTTTCATAAAAGGCAAGGTAGCCGAGGTGACTGATAGAGCCAAAACTGAGGAAGAGAAAGGAAAACTGGTCGTGATAGCCGAGAACACTTTGCTAGGGAAAGTAATGCGCATCCCCGTGGATATGGTTATTCTCTGTCCCGCCATGATACCCCGGTCTGATTCTACGGAAATTGCCAGGAAATTCTCCATCACTCAAAAGGCCTCGGGTTTCTTCCTGGAACGTCATGCCAAGCTTGAGCCTCAAGTTTCGGCCATGGATGGTGTTTTTCTCGCCGGTTGTTGCCAATTTCCCAAGGACATTCCTGATTCTGTGTCTCACGGCAGAGCGGCAGCCGCGGCAGCACTGGAGTTAATAGATAGAGGTAGCGTTGCCACTGAAGCTGCCATCGCCTGTGTAGATGAGGCCCTGTGTCATGGCTGTGGAATATGTGAGGAAATTTGTGAATTTCAGGCTCCCAAGGTGGTTATTAAAGATGGGAGGATGGTATCTACCGTGAATGAAGCGTTGTGCAAGGGCTGTGGTGCCTGTGCTGTTGCTTGTCCTAGCGGAGCCATGTCAATCAAGCATTTCAATCGTGATGAGATATCTACCATGATTAAGGCGCTAGCCGCAGTAGAAAAATGACTGAATTTGAACCTCGCATTATTGTTTTTGCCTGCAACTGGTGTACATATGCCGCAGCAGATATAGCGGGCACAAGCCGTATCCAGTATCCTCCTAATGTAAGAACCATAAGGGTTATGTGTAGTGGCATGGTGGCTCCGGAACACATTTCTTTGGCGCTTGAGAGTGGAGCTGATGGTGTCTTGGTCGCCGGCTGCCATCCAGGTGACTGCCACTATATTTCGGGGAACTTAAAGGCGGAAGAGAAGTTCCGGATGGTCAGCGAGGTAGCCAATATGCTTGGCATTGAAAACGAAAGGATAAGGCTCAAGTGGATAGCTGCATCTGAGGGGCCAATATTTGCCCAGACTATTAAAGATATGGTGCAGGAGCTTAAAAAATTAGGTCCTTCACCATTCCGAAAATCTCAAGAGACTGGCTGGGAAAAAGCCGCTTTAACTTTGGAGGACATTCTTCAAGATACTAAGGCCTACTATTGTCTAGAATGTAGCAAGTGCACCAGTATATGTCCTGTGACCAAGTATGACCCATCCTATTCACCGCGAACTGTAATTGAAAACGCTGCGTTAGGGTTGAGAGACGAAAGTACTCATGATAAAAAGCTTTTCTCGTGTCTTGGTTGCTATGCCTGTTCTCTAAAATGTCCCAGCGACGTTGATTATCCTATTTTTATGAGAAAGTTGAGGTCGCTGGCTTTTGAGAGTGGTGAATGCGGCTGTCCAGCTCATGGTGGCCTCTTGCACTCCGTTGTACGGCTTATGTCAAGGTCGCCTTACAAACAAAAAAGATTGGAATGGTTAACCAGAGAGTATCAGACATCTGATCACAGCGATATCTTATACTTTGTTGGCTGTATCCCGTATTTTGAACCTATTTTTGGATACCTGGAGACGAAGACGCTCGATATTACGAGGGCAAATCTGAAGATACTCAATCATTTGGGAGTGCAGCCCATGTTGCTTCCCGACGAAAAATGTTGTGGACATGATGCGCTGTGGACTGGTGATGTAGAGACCTTCCGTAGACTGGCCGAGCACAATACAAGGTTGATCAAAGAATCTGGGGTGCAGAAAATCATATTCTCATGTCCTGAGGGTTATCGGACACTTAAGCTAGATTATCCTGAGCAGGGGTTTGAATTGGGCTGTGAGCTGCAGCATATCTCCGAATTCGTAGCCGAGAAGATAGAGAAAAAGGAATTGAAATTTAAGGAGGTCAGGAGAAAGGTAACTTATCAAGACCCATGCCGATTGGGAAGGCACTTAGGTATTTATGATTCCCCCAGGAAGGTGCTTGAGGCGATTCCTGGGATAGAGCTAATCGAGATGGAAAAGAACAGGGAATGTGCTCTTTGTTGCGGGACGAGTGCTTTTACCAACTGTGATACATATTCCCATGAGATGAGGGTCGGGCGATTGCTCGAAGCAAAAGCCACTGGTGCAGAAATACTGGTGACCACCTGCCCGAAGTGCCAGATACACTTTAAATGTGCTATGAATAACAAAGGTGAGGAAAAAGGCCCTGACATAAACATTGAGGTGATGGACTTAGCAAATCTTGTGGCGAGTGCTTTAGAGTGAGCGTGGTTTAGAATTTCAAGGTTAGAAGTGAAGTAATGTTCTGGAGGCTGATATGTATAAAATATTGAAAAGGGAGGTTCTTGTTCCTAACACAGTTTATCTTAAGGTAGAGGCTCCCGAAATTGCCCGAAAAGCTAAACCAGGCCAGTTTGTGATATTGCGGGTAGACGAGGTTGGGGAAAGGTTTCCTTTGTCGCTAACCGGTTGGGACAAGAAGGAAGGGGCGGTTGAAGTTCTTTTCCTCATCATGGGAAGAAGCACCATGAAACTCTCCTCTCTTGGAGAAGGCGACTGCATTATGGATGTAGTGGGGCCATTGGGCAGGCCTACAGAAATCGAATCCTATGGTAACACTATGTGTGTCTGTAGCACTTTTGGCGTCGGCCCTGCGATAACCCTTGTGAAGGCTCTAAAGGAAAAAGGCAACAAAGTAGTTTCAGTCATGGAGGCAAAAGACGAAACCTATTTATTCTGGGAGGATAGATTAAAGAGCGTGAGCGATGAAACTCATGTTGTTTTGGGAGATGGAAGCCGTGGGAAACACAGGCAGGCGAGCCAGTTCGTTAAAGAATATCTAGAATCGGGGAACAAGCTCGATAGGATATTCATATTTGGGCGTGTGTTTACGATGATGGAATGCTCCCAAGCGACGAAGCCGTTTGGGGTTAAGACTATTGTTGGGCTGACCCCAATAATGGTTGACGGCACAGGTATGTGTGGTTGCTGCCGAGTCTCTGTGGGCGGCGAAACGAAATTCACTTGTGTTGATGGCCCCGAATTCGATGGCCACCTGGTGGATTGGGAACTGCTCATTAAGCGGAAACGAGCTTATCTGATAGAAGAGGCACGGGCATTTGACCTATGGCAACTTGATAACCTGCGTCGGATTGCAGAATTATCCGAATTACCTGAGCGAGTCTCTGTAGTGTAAAAAAATGGCTGAAAAATCAAAACTGAATTTAAATCGGGTGCCGATACCAAAGCAGGCTCCGGAAGTAAGGAAGAGGAATTTCAACGAAGTAGCTCTGGGATATGCCGACGAGAAAGCTCTGGAGGAAGCCAGCCGTTGCATTGCATGCAAGAAACCTGGTTGCAAGGAGGGTTGCCCGGTCAATGTGGACATCCCCGAATTTATAAAGGCAATAGAGGAAGGTAATATGCCTGAGGCAGTAAGAATACTTAAGAGCAAGAATAGCCTCCCAGGCATTTGCGGTCGTGTCTGCCCTCAGGAATCACAATGCGAAATGACTTGTAACCTGGCGAAAAAAGGCGCACCGATTGCTATTGGCAGATTGGAGCGATACGTGGCTGATTGGGAAAGAGCTCACCCAGAAATTACTAAACAGCAAAAAGGGCAAATAAGCTTCAATGATAAGAAAGTGGCTATAGTTGGCTCCGGGCCAGCAGGTCTAACCTGTGCCGCTGACCTGGCAAAGCTTGGGTACAGAGTCACCATTTTTGAGGCACTGCACGTGGCTGGTGGGGTACTGATGTACGGCATCCCCGAGTTCAGGTTGCCCAAGATAATCGTTCAGGGTGAGGTCGATTATGTGAAATCACTGGGTGTGGAAATTAAGCTCGATAATGTTATCGGTAAAATAGCTACTGTAGATGAGCTTCTGGAAAATGGCTTTGATGCCGTCTTCTTAGCTCCCGGGGCTGGGGCGCCGATGTTTTTAGATATCCCGGGGGAGAACCTGAGTGGCATTTATTCTGCTAACGAATTTCTTACTCGGACAAACCTGATGAAAGCATATCGCTTCCCCGAGTATGATACTCCAATACAAGTAGGGAGACGGGTGGCAGTATTCGGCGCTGGAAATGTAGCTATGGATGCTTCCAGGTGTGCTTTGAGACTTGGAGCGGAAGAAGTTTATATTGTCTATCGGCGCTCCAAAGCGGAGATGCCTGCCAGACTTGAAGAGAGAGAGAATGCCGAAGAAGAGGGAGTCATTTTCAAGCTTCTGACCAATCCCAGCAAGTTCCTCGGTGATGAGCGAGGTAGAGTCAAGGCAGTGGAGTTACATGAAATGGAACTAGGTGAGCCCGATGCAAGTGGCCGGCCACGGCCCATTCGAAAGCCAGGCTCTGAGTTCATAATGGAGATAGATACTGCCGTCCCTGCTCTGGGTACAAGGCCTAATCCGATTATCCCCTCAACAACCAGAGGACTTAAACTCACTAAGTGGGGCACCATATTGACCGATGAGGTCACAGGGAGGACGAGCAAGGACAGAGTTTGGTGTGGAGGGGATATGGCTACTGGGGCAGCTACGGTTATTAGTGCCATGGGGGCAGGCCGGCGAGCAGCTACTGATATTGATACACGGTTGAGAAATTCTAACTGACGTGGATATTTGGAGTGTTGTTTTTTTTTGACAGGCGTGCTATCATTACGACCTTGTGCTATCAGGCTGGCAGGTAAGGGTGGATCAGGACTACCCTTTTTGTTTAATTAGGGGATAGATGGACAACTTTGAACCAAAAATAGTAGCTTTTTGCTGTAACTGGTGTTCTTATGCTGGTGCTGACCTGGCTGGCACTTCCAGAATGCAGTACGCTCCCAATATAAGGGTAATCAGAGTGATGTGTAGCGGCAGGGTAAATCCTCTCTTTGTGATTAAGGCGCTCAGCATTGGTGCTGATGGTGTGTTAGTCCTTGGTTGTCATCCCGGAGACTGTCACTACATTGAAGGAAATTACAAGACAATGCGCCGCATCCCGCTGCTGAAGAAGATGTTGAAGCAGCTTGGGATAGAGGAAGAAAGAGTTCGGCTGGAGTGGGTTTCCGCGTCTGAAGGAGCGAAATTTGCTGAGGTAACTAATGGTTTTACGGAATCCGTAAGGAAACTTGGGCCGAATTCACTGGGCCATTTAAAGCAAAGTTCTAAGGAGGCAAAGCATGGCTAAACTTAAGATAGCTCTTTATTGGGCGGCCAGTTGTGGTGGATGTGAGATTGCGACTCTGGCTATACACGAAAAAATACTGAAGCTAGCTGAAGTTGCGGACATCGTGTTCTGGCCGGTAGGCCTGGATTTCAAGTATGCTGACGTAGAGAAGATGGCTGATAAAAGTGTAGATGTCTGTCTTTTCAATGGAGCTATTCGGAATGAAGAGAACGAGCACATGGCCCATCTCCTGCGAGCCAAATCCAAGGTAATGATAGCCTATGGCTCTTGTGCTTACGAAGGCTGTATTCCCGGGCTATCCAATTTTTACAACCGGCAGATGACAATGGACCGTGCCTATATTGAAACACCATCAACTGATAATCCTAAGAAAATTTTCCCTCAGACGAAAGTTAAGGTGCCCGAGGGTGAACTTGAGCTTCCTGAGCTTTATGATACAGTTAAAACTTTGGCCCAAACCGTGGACGTCGATTACTTCGTCCCCGGTTGTCCCCCGGAGGAAAGGACCACCTGGCTTGCTCTCGAGGCTTTGATTTCAGGCAAATTGCCGCCGAAAGGGACTGTTATAAGTCACTCGATAAAGGCTGTTTGCGATGAGTGTCCTCTTAAGAAAGAGGAAAAGAAAATCAAAAAGTTCTATCGAGCTTACGAGAAAATCCCTGAGCCGGAAAGGTGTCTGCTTGAGCAGGGTTTTTTGTGCTACGGCGTGGCTA